>CAJPNA010000155.1 GCA_905371865.1 uncultured Carnobacterium sp. | reverse complement strand
ATAACCACCCAATTCTTTGTGCAAACATTTTAACAAAAGAGGGCAAGCCTGCGTTTGGCGAACCTTACAAAGTGTTCGAGAAAGATGGCGTGAAAATCGCAGTTTTAGGGATTACAACACCCTATATTCCAAATTGGGAACAACCTGCAACGGTGAAAGATTTAGTATTCGTGAGCGCGTTAGAAACAGCGAAGAAATACGTTCCAGAAATGCGTAAAGTGGCGGACGTTGTTGTGGTAACTTACCACGGAGGATTTGAATGCGATCTTTCATGTGGGGATCCAACGGAACTATTAACGGGAGAAAACGAAGGGTATGCAATTGCGACTCAAGTAGAAGGAATCGATGCCTTAGTGACAGGACACCAACACCGTGTGATTGCCCAAAAAGTGAATGGAATTCCAGTGATTCAACCAGGATACCGCGGTGCTTATGTGGGTGAAATCAGCTTACAAGTGGAAAAAGTAGATGGTAAGTATACTGTTGTTTCTAGTGAAGCAAAACTTCATTCTACAGAAGAGGTCCCAGCAGACCCTAAAGTGGTAGAAATGTTTAGCGACTTACAAGCAGAAGTGGAAGATTGGCTAGACACAACTGTTGGAACAGTAGTCGGGGATATGACGATTAAAGATCCTCACGAAGCGCGTTTAAAAGAACATCCATATGTTGAGTTCATTAACAAAGTTCAAATGGATGCCAGTGGTGCGGATATTTCTGGAACCGCGTTATTTAATAACGATGGACGTGGGTTTAATTCTGAAATTCGCATGCGTGACGTGATTACAAACTACATTTATCCAAATACATTAGCGGTTCTAAAAGTGAGCGGGGCGGACTTGAAAGCGGCTCTTGAACGTGTAGCCACTTATTTCATTGTTGAAAATGGAAAAGCAGTCTTCAATCCTAAATATGTGGAGCCAAAACCTCAATTCTACAACTATGATATGTATGAAGGAATCGAGTACACCTTAGATTTTACAAGACCATTTGGAGACCGTGTCACACGTCTAGACTATCATGGAAAATCCGTTCAACCTACTGATGAATTAGAAGTGGTGGCAAATCAATATCGTGCAGTTGGTGGCGGAAACTATAGTATGTTTAAGCCGGAGAAAATTGTGCGTGAGGTGCAGATTGACATGACGGAGCTCATTGCGGAATACTTGCGCAAACATCCAGTCATCGAAGCAACCGTCAACAACAACTTTAATACTGTGGTGGAATAATATAAAGGCACTTCAAACTCCTCAGAGTTTGTTATAGAAAAGCATTATAGGATACCTGTTTGAGCCTTTCGTCTCAAACCTACCAAGCTTCAAACAGTCTCTACGAAATGAATTTCTAGAGGCTGTAATTCACATTGGTTATCATCCCCTATAATGCTTTCTATAACCTTTGAGGAGTTTTTCGTGTTATCAGCGTATAAGTTGTTGTTTTGCTTCGATAAAGTTAGAACAAATATTCATTCATTTTATCATCGTATAAAGTGTTGGTTTATTTCATCCGGAGAGTGACAGTTTAGGATTTTATTAGGGAATGTTGTGATAGGGCTTGGATATGGTATGATGAAGGCATTGAAATTGCAAAGGGCGATTTTTGTTTTGAAGGTAAAGGAATGCTTGCGGTTTGGCTTAATAGTAATTTTGGTGACGATGTTATTCGGATGTGTGGACCACACGAGTCGAGAGTATCTAGAAGAGTTTTCTGGAAAAGAACCGAGCTTTCTTTATACAACTGAAAATGTGGAAGAGTTATTTGGACAGTTCCCGAAAGGCTTTAGTATCAGTCAGACTCCTCGAATGGAGGATTCGGTTGTATACATTCATCTGAACGGGACGGAAAAGGGAAAGCCTCTGGAAGGAACGATTAAAAAAGTAAATGCCAATAAAAAAGAAGATGAAAAAATCATTTCATTTCAATATGTGAATGGGCAGTTTGTTTTTGATAATGAGGAAGAGGCAAAGAAACTATGGCCACAAGGGGGATTCCTATTCCAGAAATTACATTTGAGTAAGGATATTTTGACGAAGTTAAAATTGCAACCGAAGAAATACACAAATAAAGAAGACAGTCCTTTAGGAGATAAAACATTTCGTTTAGAGTATCTTGCTCAATTGCCTGAGCTCCATCACTATTTGGGTGTGGAAGAGTCAGCGTCTGTGAACTTCTTCGTAGTGGGACGTGATGAGGAAAAAAGGTTTCCGCTACGAAATTGGAACGATGGAAGATGCTAAAACGTCCTTGTGGGAAATGATAGAAGAAAAAGAGTAAGTGAACAATCGATAGTTTTCTGAAAAAACAAAAGATGATACAATGATAGCGAGGTGAGTATATGCAAACAATTATGATTGTAGAAGATGAAAAAGTCATTCGTGATGCGGTGGTATCCGAGTTAGAAAAATGGAATTATGAAGTGGTCGCTGTAGAAGATTTTTCTCAGGTATATACTCAATTTTTATCCGTGAATCCGCAGTTGGTTATTCTCGATATTACATTGCCATTTTTTAATGGTTATTATTGGTGCCAAGAGATTCGTAAAGTGTCTCAAGTGCCCATCATGTTTTTATCCTCTCACGATCAACCGATGGACATTGTGATGTCGATTAATATGGGTGCAGATGACTATATGACAAAACCTTTTGAACCCAGTGTTCTTGTAGCAAAGATTCAAGGGATGATGCGTAGAAGTTATGAATTTGTACAGCAGAAAGACTGGATAGAGTATAAAGGTGCAACCCTTCAATTAGCAAGCACGAAAGTGAGTTTTAATGGAGAGGAAATGGATCTCTCTAAAAATGAATTAATTGTTCTAAGAGTCTTGTTTGAGAAACAAGGGGATATCGCAACTAGAGAAGAGTTGATGAATCAACTTTGGAATAGTGATTTGTTTGTAGATGATAATACACTTTCGGTGACAGTGGCGAGACTTCGTAAAAAGCTAGCTGAAATTGGTCTAGGGAATCTCATCACGACTAAAAAAGGAATTGGGTATGGAATGGCGGAAGAAATTCAATGATGACAAAAAAGGATTTTAGTATTCAATGGCTCAAGTCACACCATACTTTATTGATTTCATTTGGATCTATCGAAGTGTTTTCGATGGTATTTGCATTGGTGTTTAACTGGGGCAGTACAGGAGCTTTTTACTATTTATTTTTATTAGGATTGTTCCTATGCTTTATTTTGTTTATTTTGCTCTGGCATGACTGGAGAAAATATAAAAGCATGGTGAAAGCTTTGAATCAACAAACGAGATCCTTGGAAGAAGAGTGTTCTCCTGTGATTCATCTGCTCTTTGAAAAGAATCAGAATCTAACGCAAGAGATGCAGCAGTTGAAGACAAAAATGCAACAAAGTAGAAAAGAAGATATAGATTATTACACACTTTGGGCGCATCAGATTAAAACGAGTATTGCGTCTAGCCAACTGTTAATTCGTAGCCTTCCACAAACTGCGGAAAAATCCATGTTGGAACAAGAGTTGGTGCGAATTACAGCTTATACGGAATTGGCATTGCACTATGTACGGATGGAAACTTTCCATAGAGATTTGGATTTACAAAAGGTGAAGCTGGATGAAATACTACATCCTGTCATCAAAAAATACGCCACATTCTTCATTCATAAGAAGTTGAAATTACAATATAGCCCTATTGATGAAGTAGTCATAACGGATAAGAAATGGCTGGGGGTCATTGTGGAACAAGTATTATCTAATGCGGTTAAGTATACTCCTGATGAGGGAAGGATTGAGATTACTTTCGATAAAGATATACTAACCATTAAAGATACAGGAATTGGAATTGCCTCTCATGATCAAACTCGAATTTTCGAAAGAGGATTTAGTGGATTCAATGGAAGAGTAAACCATCAATCGACTGGGCTAGGGCTCTATTTATCCAGTGAAATTGCAAAGAAATTAGGGGTCACTTTAAGTGTAGATTCTACTGTTGGAGAAGGAACCGCGATTCATATTCAGATTCCTAAAGAAGGTTTACAAGTCAAAGATTAAAGAAGGGAAGACTTCCC
>CAJPNA010000154.1 GCA_905371865.1 uncultured Carnobacterium sp. | reverse complement strand
GTCAAGCATTGGAAATCCAATCCTTGACGGGGTAAGGAATACTTCTTAACGATCGATTTCTAAAACTTGCCCTGTTGAGTTTGAAACTTTTACTGTAACATCGTTCCCGTTACTTTCATGAAATTCAAACTCCCAAATAATATCCCCATGATCTTTATCAACACTCCACTCACGAAGAACACCCGTTGGAAATGCTTTTTGTGCAATAGCAATCATATCATCAACTTGTTTTAAATTAGGAAGATCTAATTTTTCTAAATTATGTTCATTAGGATCTGCGTTATCTTGTTCTGCTTGGATAAAAGTTTTGGAGTTTTGATCATATCGATACGTAAACTCAGTGGTACTGTTCATCGCTTCCACTTCATAGTATGTGCCATAAACAAGTTCAATTTTAGTTATATCCAAATCAGGATAAGCTTTTTGGAATACCTCAATCAATTCTTTTTGCATTGCATTTTGACTTCCAATCGACTTACTAGAATTTGTCGCTACACTTGAAGTTGTAGCAGGAACTTGCGTTGTCTGTTGCACTGTTATTTCAGGAGCAGCAGTCATAGTTTCTTTTGCAGGTGCTGCTTGGTTTGAACAAGCGGCTAATAAGCTTGCGGCTGCAAGACTTAAGATTTTTGTTATTTTTTTCATTGTTTCACTCCATTCTTAAGTTTTTGCTATTATACACTATTATGTTAGAAGTTTTAAGAACCCTCTAAGAGCAATCTAAGAAAAAACACCCTATTGATAGGTATCAATAGGGTGTTCGAATTCACAGATTATTCATTTGTGTCCTCTTCAGAGGAAGTTGGTTCACCAACGAGAACTTCTGTTTGTTCCACTGTTAATACTGGTTCTGAAGTACTTGTTTCCATATTGCGGTAGCGAGCCATTCCTGTCCCTGCAGGGATAATCTTACCGATGATAACATTTTCTTTCAATCCTAGTAAGTGGTCTTTCTTGCCGCGGATAGAAGCATCTGTCAAGACACGAGTTGTTTCTTGGAATGATGCAGCAGACAAGAAGCTGTTTGTTTCTAATGAAGCTTTTGTAATACCTAGTAATACAGGACGAGCTGTCGCAGGTACTTCACCGTTCATGATTGCAGAGCGGTTACGTTCTGTAAAGTCTGCAATATCAAGTAATGTTCCTGGAAGGATTTCTGTTGAACCTGGATCCATGACGCGAACTTTGCGTAACATTTGACGAACCATTACCTCAACGTGTTTATCGCCGATTTCTACCCCTTGCATACGGTATACTTTTTGTACTTCACGTAATAAGTAATTTTCAACGGATAATACATCACGAACACGTAATAATTCTTTAGGATCGATAGAACCTTCCGTTAATGGAGCACCACGATCGATGATTTGTCCTTCTTCCACTTTTAGACGAGCTGTAAATGGAACTGTGTAAGAACGAGTATCTGTAGAGCCTTTAATCGTAATTTCTTTTGTACGACTGCCAGCATTTTCTTCGATAGAAACGACTTCACCTGCTACTTCACTGATTGTCGCAACCCCTTTAGGATTACGCGCTTCGAAGATTTCTTGGATACGAGGTAACCCTTGAGTAATATCGTCTCCGGCAACCCCACCGGTATGGAACGTACGCATTGTTAACTGTGTACCAGGTTCCCCGATAGATTGAGCGGCAATTGTACCAACTGCTTCCCCAACTTCAACTTCTGAACCTGTAGCTAAGTTACGTCCGTAGCAGTATTTACATACCCCATGCTTTGTATCACATGTGAAGGCTGAACGAATGGTAATTTCTTCGATTCCAGCTTCGATAATCTTACGAGCAATATCTTCAGTAATGATTTCATTGCGTGCTACTAACACTTCACCTGTTTCAGGATGTTTCACTGAACGTTGAGCGTAACGTCCTAACATACGTTCTTCAAGTGTTTCAATGACTTCATTTCCTTCTTTAATCGCAGTAATTGTTAAACCACGATCGCTTCCGCAGTCTGTTTCACGAATGATGACATCTTGCGCAACGTCTACTAAACGACGAGTTAAGTAACCTGAGTCGGCTGTCTTCAAGGCCGTATCGGTCATCCCTTTACGAGCACCGTGAGTAGAAAGGAACATTTCCATAACGGTTAACCCTTCACGGAAGTTTGATGTAACCGGTAATTCCATAATCTTACCGTTAGGAGCGGCCATCAATCCACGCATACCAGCAAGCTGAGTAAAGTTAGAGATGTTACCACGAGCTCCAGAGTCACTCATCATGAAGATTGGGTTACGAGAACCTAATGTGCGAATTAATGCCTTTTGGATATCATCTTTCGCTTTGTTCCATGTTTCGATAACACGTTCATAACGTTCGTCATCTGTAATTAAACCACGACGGAATAATTTAGAGATGTTGTCGACTTGTTTATGTGCTTCAGAAAGAATTTCTTTCTTGTTATCAGCAACTGAAATATCTGCAATCCCTACTGTTAAACCAGCACGAGTTGAGAATTTGTATCCTAAGTCTTTCATACGGTCTAACATCATTGAAGTTTCAGTGATATGGAATCGTTTGAACACTTCTGCGATGATTTGACCTAAGTTTTTCTTTTTAAATGGCGAAACGATTTCACGTTTAGCAATTTCTTCTTTGATGTTTGCCCCTGGCTCTAAGAAGTATTTATCTGGTGTAGCTACTTCTAAGTTTTCCATTGTTGGCTCATTTAAGTAAGGGAATTCGTTTGGCATGATTTCGTTGAATAATAATTTACCAACAGTTGTTACCATCATTCTCTCTTTTTGCCAATCCGTAAATGGTTTATGAGCAAGTGAGCTTGCTGGAACTGCAATACGGCTGTGTAAATGTACATAACCATTGTTATAAGCTAATACTGCTTCGTCCATGTCTTTGAAGAACATACCTTCCCCAACACGGCCTTCTTGTTCCATTGTTAAGTAATAGTTCCCTAAAACCATGTCTTGAGATGGTGTAACGACTGGTTTACCATCTTTAGGATTTAGGATGTTTTGAGCAGCTAACATTAGTAAGCGAGCTTCAGCTTGAGCTTCTTGAGACAGTGGCACGTGAACCGCCATTTGGTCTCCGTCGAAGTCGGCATTGTAGGCTTCACACACTAATGGGTGAAGTCGGATAGCACGACCTTCTACTAGAGTTGGTTCAAAAGCTTGAATCCCTAGTCTGTGAAGTGTCGGTGCACGGTTCAATAGAACTGGGTGCTCACGAATCACTTCTTCAAGGATTCCCCAAATATCATCATCTAAACGTTCAATTTTACGTTTAGCGCTCTTAATGTTTCCAGCGATTTCACGTTCAACTAATTCTTTCATTACGAAAGGTTTGAATAATTCAATCGCCATTTCTTTAGGAAGACCACATTGGTACATCTTCAAGTTCGGTCCTACTACGATTACAGAACGTCCAGAGTAGTCTACACGTTTACCAAGTAGGTTTTGACGGAAACGACCTTGTTTCCCTTTAAGCATGTGACTTAATGATTTCAATGGACGGTTACCTGGTCCAGTAACTGGACGGCCACGACGACCATTATCGATTAAAGCATCCACAGCTTCTTGTAACATACGTTTTTCATTTTGAACGATGATACGAGGTGCATTTAATTCTAATAAACGTTTTAGACGGTTATTACGGTTAATCACACGACGGTATAAATCGTTTAAGTCACTTGTTGCAAAACGTCCACCTTCTAATTGAACCATTGGACGTAAATCTGGTGGGATAACTGGAATAACATCCATGACCATCCAACCAGGTTTGTTTCCTGATTCTTTGAAGGCATCTAAAATATCTAAACGACGAATTGCACGCGTACGTTTTTGACCTTGAGCTGTTTTCAACTCTTCTTTTAATTCAGCGATTTCAGCCTCTAAGTCAACTTTATTTAACAATTCTTGAACGGCTTCCGCACCCATTGCTGCATGGAAACGAGTTCCAAATTCAGCACGTTTTTCACGGTATTCACGTTCTGTTAGTAATTGTTTGTTCATTAATGTTGTGTCGCCAGCGTCAATAACAACATAGCTTGCAAAATAAATGACTTCTTCCAACGCACGTGGACTCATGTCTA
>CAJPNA010000153.1 GCA_905371865.1 uncultured Carnobacterium sp. | reverse complement strand
TCATACTAATCTTATCCGATTTTATTTTCTTTGTAAAAATATTCATATTAATAATACATTAACAAACTCTAAAAAAAGCAAAACAAGGAGAACGGAAATCCGTCCTCCTCGTTATTGCGAGTTTATTTAATTAATTCGTAAATCGCTTCTGCATATATTGCTGTAGATCTGAATAAATCCTCTATAGCGAAGAATTCATTTGCTTGGTGCATTGTATCGATTGAGTCTGGGAATAGCGCACCATACGCAACACCACGTTCGAAGATACGTCCATATGTTCCACCACCGATGGATTGTTCATGTGCAGGTAATCCTGTTTGACGGTGATATACATCTAATAATGTTGACACTAACTCATCTTCTGGAGAAACATAGTGAGGAACTTGTGCTTTACCGTGAGCAACCGTGAAACCATATCCTGAAGCAACTACTTCTGTCTTAATTTCAAGGCCTTCAGCAGTGACCCCTAATGGATAACGGAAGTTTACTACGGCTACCCCACCTAATTCTGGGGTATAAGTGAAGATTCCGGCATTAGCTGTTAATGGTCCCATCACTTCATGGTTAAAAGCTACTTTTAAGTTTTTACCTTCTGTATCTTCATGTAATACTTCAGCAGCAAATGCTAAATATTTCTTCGCGTTGCCTTTGAAGTTGAATTGGTTTAAGAATTTCGCTAAGTGTGTACCTGCGTTGATTCCTTTATCTGGAGTAGATCCGTGTGCTGATTTACCAACCACATCAAGAACTACTTTTCCATCTACAACTTTAGCAGAACCTTCTACTGGATTTACTACTAAATATTTGTTGAAACGGTCCACTAACTCTTCTGCATTTGGAACAATAATTTCCGCATGCGCATCTTGAGGAACCATGTTTTCACGTAAGCCTGCATCGAAGCTTAATAATTGGTAATCCCCTTCGGATGCTTCACCTGGAATATCATAGTGTAATGACAGAATTCCTTTTTCCCCGTTAATAATTGGAAATGTTGCATCTGGCGAAAAACCAAAGTCTGGCATTTCTTCTGTTTGGAAGTAACGGTCCATACATTTCCAACCGGATTCTTCGTCTGTCCCAATAATGAAACGAACACGTCTAGAAACTGGTAATCCTAATTCCTTAATGATTTTTAGCGCGTAGTAAGCTGCCATACTTGGTCCTTTATCATCACTTGATCCACGTGCATAAATACGATCATTTATAATTTGTGGTTCAAACGGATCTGTATCCCAGCCTGTCCCAACTGGAACAACGTCCACATGACCTAAAACTCCAAGTGTTTCTTTAAAGTCTGGATTTGGTGCAAATTCGATATGCCCCGCTAAGTTACCAACTTGTTTTGTTGTAAAACCATCACGTTCACCGATTGCCAAGAAAGCTTCTAGTGCTTCTTTAGGACCAGGACCTACAGGCGCTTCCTCTGTCGCTTTTGAATCATCACGTACACTGTCAATACGTAATAATGTAAATAAATCTTTTAATAAATCTTCTTTACGAAGTTCTACTTCTTTTTTCCAATCAATTGTCATCCAATCGCTCCAATCTCTATCAAGTAGATTCAATAGTCTTATCTTACCATTTTTACAAAGCGATGAAAAGCGGTTAAACACTTTCTAAAACAAATAAAAGCTTAGGATTTCTCCTAAGCTTTCGTTATTCATTGTTCATTAATGATTGTAGTTCCTCTTCGGTTAATGGTCTGCTCTCTCCTAACGCGAGACTCTCATCTAGATTGAGTATCCCCATCGTTAGTCGCTGCAAGTCTACAACGTTTTTCCCACAAGCTTTTACCATTCGTTTCACCTGATGAAATTTTCCTTCTTTTAGATGAATCTGAACAACCGACTCATCCTGAGATGTCCAAAGAATATCAAGCTGTGCCGGCATACACTCGGTTCCATCCGATAACACAATTCCCTTTTCAAAAGCAGTTGCATCTTCAGGAGTCATCACTCCTTCAACTCTTGCTTGATAAATCTTTGTGACGTGTTTCTTCGGCGAAAGAAGACGGTGCGCCAACTCTCCATCATTTGTAAGAAGCAATAAACCATGTGTATCGATATCCAAACGACCAACTGGAAAGACTCCTTTTTTAAAATAGAGCGGATTGATTAAATCTAGAACCGTCTTATGAAGATTATCTTCTGTGGCACTGACGAGTCCTTTAGGTTTATTCATCATAATATAGACGAATTCTTCATACTGAATCTTTTCGCCATCGAATAAAATCTCATCCGTTTCGGGATTTACTTGAATTTTCCCATTCGTTACAACTTTCCCATTAACTGTAATTCTTTTAGCCTTTAATAAAGATTTGACCTCGGAACGAGTTCCAAGGCCACAATCTGCTAAACATTTATCTATTCTCATTATTTCATCCTCAATTTTCGACGAATGCTACCGACACGAGCACCAAGCATTTCATCTGCTAATCGATTTTTCAAGGTAATCAGCCCGTATGTCGTTACTCCGACAAGACCAACTACAACAACTGCAATTAAAGCACGTACTTTACCACCAATTGGCATGACTTGTTTAATTGCAAATAATGTGATCGCAGAAGTCACAGCCATTGCAAAAGACACAAGAAGCACTTGACAAAATTTCTTCAACACATAATTCAAATCGAATCGAGTCAATCGAAGAACGTGACGACACATATACAGTGTAGCCGCGAAGAACGCAACCGAACTTGCAATTAACGGACCTGCTCCACCAAGAAAGTACATCATCATTGGTTGCCATAGCAATTTTATAATCACTGTAAATCCTAAAGCTTTAATTGCGATGATATGTTGTTCCATCGATTGTAAGATGTATGTGAACGTTACAAATAATCCTAAGAACACACACATGACACATGAGACGATTAGTAAATACGTTCCAGTTGGGTCTGGTGAATAAAACACATTATAAATTTGTTCCGATACAATCGCCATACCGACAGAAGCTGGAATCATAATATACGCAAATAATCCAAGGTTATTCGCTATGACGCGTTTGACTTCTTCACGGTCATTCACAGAATAATGAGCCGCAAGCAGTGGCAGTGCCGCTGTTGAGATACTCATCGCTAGCGAAATGACGATCATAATAATTTTATTCGCATTAAATCCAAATAAGGTGATGAGTTCTTTTCCTTCTTCAAAAGAGTAAGTCGTAAAGATTGGCACAAAACGTTGGAAGGTTTCTTGGTCAATCAAACTGATGATTTGAATACTTGAAGTGACTAATACGAAAGGTAGGGCTTCACGCATCACTTCAAAAATAATTTTCCAGAAACTTAATGGACGTTCAGGGCGCCCTTCTTCCATTAATTCCATCATCCCTTTATGATCACGGAACATCTTATATGCTAAATATAAGAACGCGATGACCGCACCGACAAAGGCAGCAAAGGTTGAATGGGCTACTGCAAGAACATATCCGCCAGAAACGACACGCATTACAAAATACGTTAGTCCTAACATATATAAGATACGAACTACTTGTTCCCATAATTGAGATTTCGCAGAAGCAGCCATCTCATTATATCCTTGATAGTATCCACGCATTAAGCTAAGCGGTGGAATAATGAGTACTGCAGGCGTTAACGAACGGATGACCATAATGCTGTCAGCAACTTCTTCTGGAGTCACCCCTTTGGCAAATAGCGGCGCTGCAAAATACATCCCCGCTGCAAAGACAAACCCTAAGAACGTCATAAAGAGCATCGTTCCTTTAAACAATCGCCAGCTCGTTTTATAATCTCTTCTCGCTTGGTTATCCGCTACGATTTTGGAAATTGCAACTGGAATTCCTGCCGTTGATATTTGTAATACTAATGCATAAATATTGTAAGCAATAAAATATAAATAGTTCGCATTATCCCGGTCGGCACCCATCCACATTCCCCAAGGAATGATATAAAGCGCTCCAAGCAATCTTGATACGATATTTCCAATCGTCAGCCAAGAGGAACTTTCTAAGAGAATTTGTTGCGAATTTTTTTGAGTTCGAATTTTATCACTTAGGCCTACATAAGGCTTTCTTTTAAACATATATTGATAAATCCTCTTTCTTAGTTTATATCAAACATAAGGGTACATTAT
>CAJPNA010000152.1 GCA_905371865.1 uncultured Carnobacterium sp. | reverse complement strand
AGAAGATATCAATTTTAGTGAATTGTTTTAAAGAAAGAAGCTGGCAAAAATGTCGGCTTCTTTCTTTTATAATTAAATGTAATGGTTTGCAAAATATTTTAGAGATAGTATTGATATTTTCGGAATTATAGATAGAATAAAAGTATAAGTTAGGACATTAAATTGAAAGGAAGATGAAAACAAATGAATATGTTTTCAAAAGAAAAATTTTTCTATGAAAACTATTTACAAACAATGTGAAATAGTGTACGATATAAATGTGATAAAAATAACAAGCACTGGGGGAAATCACAAGTGAGTGAAGAAAAAAACAACCAAGTACAACAAGAAATCGACTTATTAGTTGAGAAGGGATTAAAAGCTTTAGATGAATTTCGCTTGTTAAATCAAGAACAAGTGGACTACATTGTAGCCAAAGCATCAGTAGCTGCGTTAGACCAACACGGTGTATTAGCACAACATGCAATCGAAGAAACAGGGCGTGGAGTTTTCGAAGATAAAGCTACGAAAAACTTATTTGCCTGTGAACACGTGGTGCACAACATGCGCCACACTAAAACAGTTGGCGTTATTTCAGATGATGACGTAACTGGATTGACTTTAATTGCTGAACCTGTAGGGGTTATTTGTGGGATTACACCTACAACAAACCCAACTTCAACTGCAATTTTCAAAGCGTTAATCGCATTAAAAACACGGAACCCAATCGTGTTTGCATTCCATCCATCAGCTCAACAAAGTTCAGCACATGCAGCTCAAATCGTTCGCGATGCAGCAGTTGCAGCAGGAGCTCCTGAAAACTGTGTTCAATGGATCGAACATCCATCAATTGAAGCAACAAACGCTTTAATGAACCACGATGGTATTGCTACAATCTTAGCAACAGGTGGTAATGCAATGGTTAAAGCTGCGTACTCTTGCGGAAAACCAGCTCTTGGGGTTGGTGCAGGGAACGTTCCAGCTTATGTTGAAAAATCTGCTAACATTCGTCAAGCGGCTCACGATATCGTAATGAGTAAATCATTCGATAATGGTATGGTGTGTGCTTCTGAACAAGCAGCAATCATTGATAAAGAAATTTACGATGACTTTGTTGAAGAATTAAAGAGCTACCATACTTACTTCGTAAACAAAAAAGAAAAAGCATTATTAGAAGAATTCTGCTTCGGCGTGAAAGCAAACAGCAAAAACTGTGCTGGTGCTAAACTAAATGCAAACATCGTTGGTAAACCAGCTGCATGGATTGCTGAACAAGCAGGTTTCTCAGTTCCAGAAGGAACAAACATTCTTGCTGCAGAATGTAAAGAAGTTGGCGAAAAAGAGCCTTTAACTCGCGAAAAACTTTCTCCCGTCATTGCAGTACTTAAATCAGAATCACGTGAAGACGGTGTTGAAAAAGCACGTCAAATGGTTGAATTCCATGGTTTAGGACACTCAGCAGCAATTCATACTGAAGATGCTGAATTAGCTAAAGAATTTGGTCGCGTTGTTCGTGCAATTCGTGTCATTTGGAATGCTCCTTCTACTTTTGGTGGTATCGGGGATGTTTATAATGCATTTATCCCATCATTAACACTTGGTTGCGGTTCTTATGGACGTAATTCAGTTGGGGATAACGTAAGTGTTGTAAATCTATTAAATATCAAAAAAGTAGGGAGACGTAGAAATAACATGCAATGGTTTAAAGTTCCATCAAAAATCTATTTCGAACGCGATTCAATTCAATACTTACAAAAAATGAAAAATGTAAGCCGTGTAATGATTGTTACTGACCAAGCAATGGTTAAATTAGGATTCTTACAACGTGTTATTGAACAATTAGAATTACGTCCAAACAAAGTAATTTATGAAGTATTCTCAGATGTAGAACCAGATCCAGACATCACAACAGTAAACCGTGGTGCAGAAATCATGAAGAGCTTCGAGCCAGATACAATCATCGCTCTTGGTGGTGGTTCTGTAATGGATGCTGCGAAAGTAATGTGGATGTTCTATGAACAACCACAAGTGGACTTCCGTGACTTAGTACAAAAATTCATGGATATCCGTAAACGTGCATTTAAATTCCCAGAATTAGGGGAACGTGCTAAATACGTTGGTATCCCAACTACATCTGGTACAGGTTCTGAAGTTACACCATTCGCGGTAATTTCAGATAAAGCAAACAACCGTAAATATCCATTAGCTGACTACTCACTAACACCAACAATTGCGATTGTTGACCCTGCATTAGTGATGACAGTTCCAGACTTTGTAACAGCTGATACTGGTATGGACGTATTAACTCACGCAATTGAAGCGTACACTTCAACACTTGCAAATGACTATACAGATGGTTTAGCGTTGCAAGCAATCAAATTAGTATTTGAAAATTTAGTAAGTAGTGTGAAAAATGCCGATTTCGTATCACGCGAAAAAATGCATAACGCTTCTACAATGGCTGGTATGGCATTTGCCAATGCGTTCTTAGGTATGAGCCACTCAATGGCGCATAAGATTGGTGGATTCTTCCACACAGTTCACGGACGTACAAATGCGATTTTATTACCATACGTAATTCGTTACAATGGTACTCGTCCTGCTAAAGCAGCTACATGGCCAAAATACAACTACTACCGTGCAGATGAAAAATTCCAAGACATCGCTCGTATGTTAGGATTACCATCTTCAACACCTGAAGAAGCTGTAAGTGCTCTTGCAAAAGCAGTATACGAACTAGGGGAAGCTGTAGGAATCGAAATGAACTTCAAAGCACAAGGGGTTAACCATAAAGAATGGTTAGCTACAATCCATGAGATTGCAATGCTTGCTTATGAAGATCAATGTTCACCTGCTAACCCTCGTTTACCAATGGTAGCTGATATGGAAGAAATCCTTGCAGATGCATACTTTGGATACAAAGAACGTCCAGGTCGTATCAAATAATTGATTTTAAATCTAAAGAGTCTTAGGAGTTTCCTAAGGCTCTTTCTTTGCTCTGTTTTTCAGTCTCGAATTATGCTATAATGAAAGGGAAATGAAAGGAGATGGCTTATGACACCAAATAAGGAAGATTACATTAAAACAATCTATAAATTAGGTGGTAAAGATGAATTTGTAACTAATAAAGCCATCAATCAAATGCTGGACCTTTCAGCAGCTTCCACAACAGAAATGTTAAACAAGCTGGTGAATGATGGTACGGTCGAATACATTCGTTATAAAGGTGCGAAATTAACACAAAAAGGGATTAAAGTTGCAGAACGTTTGATTCGTTCACATAAAATCTGGGAAGTCTTTCTTGTTAATTCTCTTGGATTTAGTGGAGAGTCTGTTCATGATCAAGCAGAAATTCTCGAACATGCTTCAAGTGTTGAAATGACAGAGCGATTAGCGGAGTTCTTAGGGAATCCAACGCATTGTCCTCATGGAGAAGAAATACCTCCATATTTTGAATAAAATAGTTATAAAACTGGTCTGTTTTGACCAGTTTTTTTGTTTGGGCTCTAGTATTAAAGAAAAAAATTTAGTACAATAATAGTACAGTTTAAGTTAGGTGTTTCATTTTTTTAATACAGAGGGGATATTATGACATCAAAGCATCAACAAATCATTCGTTATATTGAATCGCTGCCAGTTGGAGAAAAAATCTCAGTACGTTCGATTGCAAAAAATATGGAAATGAGCGAAGGTACTGCTTATCGTGCCATTAAGGAAGCTGAAAATGTCGGGATTGTTTCGACCATTGAACGAGTTGGAACGATTCGTATTGAACGTAAAACAAAGGATAATCTAGAAAAACTTTCTTTTGGAGAAATTATTAAGATTATTGAAGGGGAAGTATTCGGTGGGCGTGAAGGATTAGATAAAATCTTAAACCGCTTCGTTATAGGTGCGATGACACTAGATGCTATGACACGTTATATTCAACCAGAATCACTTGTGATTATCGGGAACCGTGAAGATGCGCAATTACTCGCTTTGAATCAAGGAGCCGCTGTTTTAATCACTGGGGGATTCCAAGCAACGCCTCAATTAATTCAAAAAGCGGATGAACTTAAAATTCCATTGATGGGAACAACATACGATACATTTACGGTTGCCAGTCTCATCAACCGAGCAATGACCGATCAACTGATTAAGAAAAAAATTATGATTGTTGCTGATATTTATAATGACTTT
>CAJPNA010000151.1 GCA_905371865.1 uncultured Carnobacterium sp. | reverse complement strand
TTCTTATTTATTCTCTAATAAATATCCATTAAAAAACTCCCAAGCACACGAATGCATGGGAGTTCTCCATTTGTTTAAGATTAACGACGTAAGCCTAAACGGTTGATTAATTCACGGTAACGTTGAACATCTTTGTTACGTAAGTATGCTAACAAGTTACGACGGTGACCAACTTTTTTCATTAATCCACGGTTTGAGTGGAAGTCTTTTTTATGAACACGGATGTGGTCATTTAAGTGGTTGATTTCGTAAGTTAATACAGCGATTTGTACTTCTGGTGAACCAGTGTCTCCTTCGTGTAATGCATACTCTTTGATGATTTCATTTTTCTTTTCTTTAGAAATAGCCATTTCTAAACACCTCTTTCTTTTAATTTATGCCTTGTACTGAGTAAAACGTTGGTGATTCGAAAAAACTCTGTAAAAGGTCTGTACATTAAGTACTTAATCAATTTACCTTATTTTCAGTAAAATTGCAAGCTTCTTAATCTATTTTTTGAATATCTACACGATTAAAATATGCATGATTTGGTTTTAATGGTTGTCCTGCCATTAATTCATCTACAGTCACCAATTCATAACCTTCTGCTTGTAAGTATTCAATAATCGTTGGTAGTGCTTCTACTGATTCTTCGTGAATATCATGCATCAATAAGATTCCACCATTATGTGTATTTTCCTTAATATGCTGAATTGTCTTGGCTGCATCTCTATATTTCCAGTCTAGCGAGTCAATCGACCAGTTCACTATAGCAATACCTGCTTGCTCCGCTACCATTTTATCAAAACCACCATATGGCGGACGCAAACTCATTGGTCTTAAACCACCTGATGCTTTGGCAATAAGGTCCGAAGTGCTATGAACCTCTTTATACACTTCGTCTGCTGATTTCTTTGGTAATAACGGATGACTATAACTATGGTTTCCAAGTTCGTGCCCTTCAGCTACAATTTGCTTAATAATAGACTCATTACCTTCTACATGACTACCTACGATATAAAACGTTGCATGAGCGTTATATTTCTTTAAAATTGCTAACACTCTCGGTGTTGTTTCGGATTGAGGACCATCATCGAATGTCAAAGCAATTCTCTTCTTCCGTAGTTTTTCTTTAACAGTTGCAAGATATTGTGTATAATTCTCTTTTTCTGTTTCCGGAATCATAGTCTCGTTCATATATGCAAAAAGCTCCTTAAAAGGAATTGTCCATTCTAATTTTACATCTGAATCGTTTGCGCCTTTGTATTTTATGCGAATTCCATTTTGAATGATTGATGTATCTAGTTTCTTCCAATTATTATCTTTAAATTGAGAAGTAATTTTTTCTGTTAGATTATCAGATAATCCATCTACTTTAGATTCATCTAATGCTTTCTTTACAAAAAAGTTAGATACTGCTAAATCATTATTAAATAGTTTTGAAAATTCAAATGGTTGTAAAGTATCTGCGAAAACAAGTTGATGCGTTAGCTCAGAAAATTCCAATTGTTCGAAACCACGATCCTTTTGTTGATATACAGATACATAGTAATGAATATCATTTACATTCGAAATAATTTTTGTTTGATAGGCTTTTAAAAAAATCAAAGTTTTCTTTGAAGCACCCTCATATTTTTCTAACACGGCTTGTTTTAAAGTTGAAATCTGCTCCGCAATAGCCGTAACTTCATTTCTAGAACTATCTGTCGGAATTAATTCCTGAACTTCAATATTTCCATTCGTTTCATCTTTAACAGTTAAATTATCATTGTATTTCTTTGCATCTTCTTGTTCGATTTGAATAATACGTTTAAATTCTTCTTCATTAAATTGATCTGCCATAATGCGATGAATCGTTAATAATTCGAATACTAAAATAACTAAAGTTAAAACTCCTATTGACAAAAAAATTGTTTTAGACATTTTCTTTTTTGGTCTTTTTCTTTTAGAATCTTTCCCACTGAAACGAGGGTTCTCTTGCGCATCCTCTTCCATTAAATTTACTTCAAGGATTTCTTCAGGATTTTGTGTATATTTTTTTATTTTTTTTTGATGTTTTTTCCCCCCATTATTGACTCTTCGTTGAATGACCTTCTCCATTCTCCACGACCCCTTATTGAATACTATCTATCTTTTTTCTGACAGTCCGGACAAATTCCATATACTTCCATTCGGTGTCCTCTAACTTTAAATCCTGTTAACTGTTCTGCAGCTTTTTCAACATCAGCTAGAATTGGATAATATAAATCCACTACTTTCCCACAAACATCGCAAACAGCATGATAGTGCTGTCCTAAATCAAAATCGTATCGACTGGCACTATCTCCATACATTAATTCCTTAACAACACCCTCTTTAATAAACAGGTTTAAATTGTTATATACTGTCGCCACACTAACTTGAGGATATTCTCTTGTTAATTCAGTAAAAATTTCTTCCGCAGTTGGATGAGTATCTACGATAGCTAGAAATTCTAGCATCGCCACTCTTTGAGGGGTAATACGAACTCCTTTACTACGTAACTTCTTCACTACTTGATTAATTTCTTCTTTTCTCATATATTTCCCTAATTTCTAATACAGATTACGTCGATTTTGATACTTTATTCTCTCAAATTTCCAAAAAAAAATCAAGTTATACATTTAATAATCTTGTAACATTGTAATATTTTTGTAACAAAAAAAGATTTGTTCAAAAAATAGAACAAATCTTTCTAACATTATTTTTTAAAAAAGTTTATTGTACTGCATCCCTTCTCGAAGTGCGGAGGTATCTGTTCCTAATGCTTCTGCTATTGTATAAGCAAATTCGAAACTTGCAGCTGCACCACAACTCGTGATGATTTTTCCATCTTTTTCAACTAACGTGCCTGTATAAATTCCGTCGTTAATTTCATCTTCAAAACCAGGATAACAAGTAAACTTTTTCTTTTTCAGCAATCCTGCCCTGTGTAGGACAATTGGCGCTGCACAGATTGCTGCAATAATTTTGCCTTTTTTCGAATATTCTTTCAGCTTTTGAATAAGAAACTCATTCTCTCTTAAGTGATGCGCCCCTGGAATCCCCCCTGGAAGCACTAAGGCATCTATTTGAGCCCAATAAAATGTCTCTAATTCATCATCTGCCTTCACTGAAATTTTATGAGAACCCGTAATGACTTGTCCACCAATACCAACTGTATGCACAATATGACCTGCTCTTCTCAAAATATCAACCGTAGCAAGGCCTTCAATCTCTTCAAATCCTTCCGCTAAGAATACAACGACATTTGCCATAGGACAGCCTCCTCTTATTTTTTGAACAAGCCCATTACTCCACGAGTAATCACTCGGCCTACTTCACGTCCAACGCTAGACATAATATTTTTGGTAAAGCGATCCATCGCAGAATCACCTTTCTTAGTTGCTGCTTGTCGTGCTTGACGTTCTAGTTCTCTTTCTTGACGTTCACGTTCTTTTTCTTCTAATTTAGCTTGTTTTTCCGCTTCTCTTTGAGCTAAAACTTCTTCTTGCTCTTGTTGAAATTGTTGTTCTAATGCTAATAATTGCTCATGAGCAGACTCACGGTCAAACATTTCCGCATATTTATCATAGAATGGAGATTGATTTACTAGTTGTTGACGAACAAAAGCATCAACCGCATCTAATTTACTCTTTGGTGGGTAAATAGAAACCACTTCTGCAAAACTTGGGGATCCATCTTCCTGTAAAGTAGAAACTACCGCATCCCCTACTTTTAGATTCGTAATCACTGAAACTAAATCTTTTCCTTCTTCTTGACGGAAAGTTCCAGCTACTGCTTTTACATTTTTTTGCTCAGCTGGTGTAAACGCACGCAAGCCATGTTGGATTCGATTTCCTAACTGACTGGCTACCGCATTAGGAATATCCGTTGGATTTTGTGTTACGAAGAAAATACTAATTCCTTTCGAACGAATTAAACGTACAATTAATTCAATTTTTGCTTGTACAGCTGGGTTACTCTGGTTGAATAGTACATGTGCTTCGTCAAAGAAGAATACTAGTTTTGGTTTATCTAAATCTCCTACTTCAGGTAAGCTTTCATATAACTCAGATAAGAACCATAATAAGAAAGTTGCATATAATTTAGGTGTTTGGAACAATTTTTCAGAAGATAATACATTGATGGTTCCACGTCCACTTGCATCTGTTTTAAATAAATCAGCAATTTCAAAAGC
>CAJPNA010000150.1 GCA_905371865.1 uncultured Carnobacterium sp. | reverse complement strand
GTGGTATTGTTTTTAAAATCCTTCAAACTTTTTTGGACGATCTGCGGGAATTTTCTTAGCAGCATGTTTTTGTAACCACGCAATATGATACCACCGATTAAATTTACAACCACAATTTTCAAAACGTCCACATTCTTTAAACCCTAAGTATTGGTGATAGGACAAGCTATTATTAGTTAAATACTCATCCTCTACTTCTGGCACTGCCACACAAGCATATATGTTTTGATAGCCTAATTTCAATAGTTGTTTTTCAAGTTCTGTATATAATAACTTGCCAAAACCTTTTCTTTGATGTTCGATGCTGATATAGATACTAACCTCGGTTGACCAGTCAAATGCTGCCCTTTGAGAAAATCTTCCAGCATATGCATAACCAAAAATCTCTTCCCCCTCCTCTAAAACTAAATAAGGAAAAGATTCCAATGTTTTAGCAATACGCTCTTGAAATTCTTCTACACTAGGAACTACTTCTTCAAACGTTATGGCCGTGTTCAGGACATATGGTTCATAAATTGCTTGAATAAAACGAGCATCTTCTACTGTTGCAACTCTTATATTTGTATTACCCATTCACTGTTACTAATTCCACAAGGGGAACACTTACTCCTTGTAATAGTTTTTGAATAGGGCATATACGTTCAGCAGCCTCTAGAATTTCTTTCGCTAATTTTTCTTCCCTTGTTGGCATTAAAACACGAACTGAAGGTAAGAATAAATACCCTTCTCCATCAGGATCTTTTGTTAAATCTACTTTAACTTCGACTCTACATTGATGTTCTAGATTCAAACCTTTTTCAACAATGCCAATGGAAGCATTTAGACAAGTAGCATAAGCCAGTGCAAATAATTGCTCAGGATTGGTTCCTTTTTTTTCGCTTAAAGGAGATGAAATTTCAACTTCCCAGTTTTTATCACCATTTCCCTCAGTAAATGATTTCCCATTTAACCCATCTATGTTCACAGCTGTTGTAGTGTAAATTATTTTTTCCATAGAATCGCCCCTAATATTTTTTATGATTGAAGAATAGCACATTTGGAATAAAAAAAGCTATCATAACAACCTGTTACGATAGCTCTTATAGCATTATAACCATTCATTATATTTTTTAATATACGCTGTTTTTACAATGGTTACTAAAAACATATATCCAGCAATAATCAGTATCAATGCAAGGAAGTAAAGTCCGTTTAGTGGTGCTAGTTTTAATGCTCCTGCTAGTGGTGTGTAAGGAAGTACCGTTACAACAAATAAAGCAAATAAGGATGTGACTAGCAACGAGAAGGCTGGTTTTGAATGTACGAATGGTAATTTTGGTGAGCGTAACATATAAATAACCATCGTTTGAGACCACATAGATTCAATGAACCAACCCGTTTGAAAGACCATCAAGAAGAATGCTGGATTCGTAGATGTTGCATAACTACTTCCAGTAATCATTGGTGCAATTCCAAAGAACATAATCGCAAATGTGATGATGTCAAAGATGGAACTGGTTGGTCCAAACCAAGCCATAAATCGTGTAATCGAGCTCGCTGTCCATGCTCGTGGTTCTTTTAAGAAATCTGCATCTACATTATCAAATGGTAATGCCACACAGCTTAAATCATAGATTAAGTTCAATACGATTAAGTGAACTGGAGCCATGGGTAAGAATGGTAGGAAAATACTTGCGAATAATACGGAGAAGATATTTCCGAAGTTTGATGAAACGGTCATCTTAATATATTTTGTCATATTCGCATAAACTTTACGACCTTCAATTATTCCTTTTTCAAGAACGAGTAAGTCCTTATCTAAAAGAACGACATCAGCCACTTCTTTAGCAATATCCACGGCACTATCCACAGAAATTCCAACGTCAGCTACTTTTAAAGATGGTGCATCATTGATACCATCGCCCATATAGCCAATCTTGTGACCTTTCCCTTTAAGTAAATGAATAATTCTTGCTTTTTGGTCTGGAGATAATTTTGCAAAAATGGTTGTTTCTTCAGCTACTGTTGCTAACTCTTCATCGCTCATCTCTTCAATTTCTGTACCAAGTAAGATTTTATCCACTGGTAGCCCTACTTTTTCACAGACCGTTAGTGTTACTTTTTCATTATCTCCAGTAAGAATCTTCGTAGTTACACCATGTTCTTTCAACGCTTGAATTGCTGGTGCTGCAGAAGGTTTTGGTGGGTCAAGGAAAGCTAAGTACCCCATTAGAATCATATTGGATTCATCTTCCACACTAAAAGCATGGTGAGTATCTTTATATTTCTTTTGACTCACCCCAAGAACGCGAAGACCTTGTTCGTTTAAGCCACTCACCGCTTCTAAGATGGATTTACGAATATCCTCTGTAATTGGATGAACTTCATCTCCGTCTTTTACATGTGTAGAGATACCAAGCATTTCTTCCAATGCCCCTTTTGTTACAAGCACTGCTTCGTCGTCTTCCTTCACAATAACACTCATACGACGACGTTCGAAGTCGAATGGTAACTCATCAATTTTTTGATAGCGCGTTGCTAAGTTTTGTAAATCTTCATGTTCAACAGCTTCTTTTTCTGTACGTGTAATAATGGCACGGTCTAATAAATTTTTAAGACCTGTTTGGAAATAGCTGTTTAAATATGCAATTTTTAATACGCCCAAATCTAAATTTGCATAGATGTCTAATGGATATTCAAGAATAATTTCATCTTGCGTTAATGTACCTGTTTTATCTGTACAAAGAATATCGATAGCCCCTAAATCTTGAATCGCATTTAGTTTTTTAATAATGACTTTTTCTTTTGCCATGACGACTGCCCCTTTAGCAAGGCTGGCTGTAATAATCATTGGCAACATTTCTGGAGTTAATCCCACAGCCACACTTAACGCAAATACCCCTGCTTCTAACCAGTCGCCGTCTGTTAATCCATTAATCAAGAATACAACTGGTACCAACACAAGCATTAAACGAATCAATAGCCATGAGATTTTATTCATTTCTTTCTCAAAACTAGTTGGTTCTTCAAATGTATTCAATGTTTTTTCGATACGACCAATCATCGTATCATTACCCGTCACTAAAATAACTGCTAAGGCACTACCACTAACTACGTTTGAACCCATAAAGACAAAACGTTCGCTCTCAAGCGCTTGTTTTGTTTTTTCTTCTTCATCTGGTACCCAGATTGATTTCTTCTCAATGGATTCACTTTCACCAGTTAAGCTTGATTGTTGAATAAAAAAATCACGTGTTTCTAATAATAATGCGTCTGCTGGTAACATGTCTCCAGCGCTTAATTTAATAATATCTCCAACAACTAGGTCTTCAATTGGAACTTCCATCTTTTCTCCACCTCGAATAACTGTTGCTGTATTGACGATTAAATTGGATAAGTTACTCGCTGCTTTGTCACTCTTCACCTCTTGAACAAAACGTATGGCTCCTGACACAATTACGAGCACCACGATAATAATAGAAGTCGTTGGATCAGCTTCTCCAGGTTTTGCAAAAATTACGTTCGTGAACAATGAAATGACAGCAATAACCAACAAAATAACCGTAAATGGATTGATAATAGATTCATAAATTTTTTTCCAAATTGAATCCTCTTTAGCCTTTGTAATTTTATTTTCTCCATATGTTTCACGGAGAGTTTCTACTTGCTCTTCATTTAGTCCTTTTACGGATGTTTCTAAAGCCTCTAAGACATCTGCAATTGGATTCATAAGTGCTAAATCGAATCTTTCTTTTACTGTTTTCATAAACTTCACCTCTTTTTTAGATTAGGCGAAGTTCCGGGTGATCATCACACTCTTCCCTTCGCTCATTGATTTGTTTCGTTTGACTCTCCGGTCCAGGCATATAATCACCTCTTTCTATAAATTCTTGGCAAATGAAAAAGCACCTTGTCGAAACTTAGACGCGACAAGATGCTTACAATATAAACAATTCTCATTTTTCGTCCAAGCTTTAACATCATGAAGCAATGTAATGACATTAGTCTCTGCCTTCACGACAGCGACTGCTGACCAACGAATAGTGTCTCCACTATTTTGCGGTAGTCATCCGTATCTCCATGGTAGTCTCACCTACCGATTTACTACATTCAAAGTAACATTAAAAATAATGTTTGTCAAAGAAACGATTTCAAAAAATATGTATATTCGAACTTATTAGTAGTATAATGAAATAGAAATGGAGGGATTTCAATGAAGAAACTGACAGCATCATTCTTGAT
>CAJPNA010000149.1 GCA_905371865.1 uncultured Carnobacterium sp. | reverse complement strand
AATACTGAGTTATAGATGAATTGCCAAATATAACCAAGAACAAGTCCCCCGATTAGGTTTGGGATAAAGAATCCTGCACGGAAAATGTCTTTTAATTTTACCTTGCTCGATACAAGTAAGGCAAGACCAAATGAAACAATGTTTACTACGACAACGTTGAATAACGCGAAAATCACAGTAATCATTAAAGAGTATTGGAAGCGAGTGTCAGCAAAACTTTCTGTAAAGTTTTTGAGTCCCACAAATTGTAAGTTCGTTTGTGTTACGCTCTTCCAGTCGGTTAATGAATAGTAGAACCCTAAGAAGAAAGGCACAATAATAACGAGTGCAAAAATGATAAATGCTGGTAAAACTAATCTATAAAAATTGCGTTTGGCACGATCATCTCTGCTTAAAGCTTTCTTGTTTTTAAACATAAGAGAGTTCCTCCTTTTTAATAAATTCCAGGTGGGGTAGCACCTGTATATATTACTTATTATAGCACATAACCCACAGCCACTAAAAGGCAGCTGTGGGTTTGTTTACTACAATATTATCGATTATTTTTTAATCAAGCTTGGTACTTCTTTAATTTGGTTGATAATTAATTCTTGGAATTTTGCTTTATCAATTGAACCTTGAGCATATTGACCGAAAATTGGTCCTAATTTATTCATTAAGAAGTTGTCAGGAATGAAATATGGGTTGTCAAATGAGTAAACAGGTTTTTTAGCGCTAACCCATTCTGCTAAGAAACGAGATAATGGAGCAGATGGTTTCTCAGTTGTGTTGGCAAATGGAGAAATCATGTTAGCTTTGTTTACGATGTAATCTTGACCTTCTTTAGTACCAGCTAAGTCGTTGAAGAATTTGTTGATGTATTCTAAAGCCTTAGTATCTTTGTTAACTACATAGTAAGAAGGAGCACCGATGAATAATCCGTCAGCATTTTTATCTTTACCTAATGTTTGATAAGGAATGAATCCCATTTCGAAGTTAGCATTTAATTGCTTTAAGTTAGGATCTTTCCAGTTACCTTGGTGTAGGAATGCAGCTTTACCTGAAGCAAATGCTGAGTCCATGTCTTCTTGAGTACCAACAGTTAAGAGTTTTTTCTCAGTATGCTTGAATAGTAATTCTACCCAGTTACTGTAATTTTCTAAACGAGTTTTGTCCATTTCACCTTTTAGTACTTGGTTTGTAACTGAACGATCACCATTAGGAAGACCACTACTTAAGTAAGCACCAAAGTCATGGATACCCATAATCCAAGTTTCACCTTCTTTAGTTGCTGTAGCAACAACAGTAGATAAACCTAATTCATTTTTTTTGCTTTCTAAAGTAGCCATTGCTTTTTCAACTGCTTCAAATGAATTTAGCGTAGAAGGATCAATTCCAGCTTTAGTTAAAATTTCTTTGTTATATGCTAAACCGTAACCTTCAACAGAAACAGGGAATCCGTATACGTCGTTACCTTGTTTAAATTCAAACTCAGTTTTATCAATCCAGTCACCCTTTAATGGTTGTAGGTTGTCTTTCCACATATCGTATCCTGCTTGACCTTCAATTACGAATACATCTGGAGCAGTTCCTGCAGTGAATTCAGTTTTTAGTTGGTCAGAAATCTTACATGAACCAGAACAAGTTTTAATATTAACTTTAACTCCGTTTTTGTCTCCCCATTCTTTAGCGTATGCTGTTAGGGCTTCCTGGATTTCGCTCTTATTACTATATAAAGTGAATTCTTTTTTGCTTTCAGAGCCTCCGTTAGAAGAATTTGACTGATTGCCCCCGCCTGCACAGCCTGCTAAAGCTAAACCAGCTAAGCCAACCATTAAAGTTTGTTTAAAAAAATTTAACGATTTTAAAATAATGGTTTTAAGTGTTTTTCTAAGAATTATATAGAAATTAAGTTTTGTTTTTCCTTATATACTCAATATGTATTAAAAACTTATAAAATAATACTTGTTTTATTAAAAAAAATACTCTAATATTAAAGCAAACGGTTGCGTGAATTATTCCGCTTCCATGGACAGATATTACTAAATTAATAAGGAAAGAGGTATAATATATGAGCAATAGAGAATCAGGTGTGTTAATGCATATTTCATCATTACCTGGTCAATACGGAATCGGTACTTTTGGCAAATCTGCATTTGATTTTGTAGATTTTCTAGTTCGTACGAAACAAACTTATTGGCAAATTTTACCATTAGGGACAACTAGCTATGGAGATTCTCCATATCAATCATTTTCTGCTTTCGCGGGGAATACAAACTTTATTGATTTTGATATTTTAATAGAAGAAGGATTTCTACAGAAGGAAGATGTTCAAACAAATTGGACAGCTGATGAAACGACTGTTGACTACGCATTACTATATGAAAAACGTCGACCAATTTTAGAAAAAGCCGTTGCCGCTTTTCTAGCAAAAGGTAAAACTCCTGCATACGAGAAGTTCGTTACGGAGAAAGCGGAGTGGTTAGAACCATTTGCAGAATATATGGCCATTAAAGAATCCTTTGAGATGAAACCATGGACTGGATGGAGCGATGAAGCGATTAAACGCCGTCAACCAGATGCGTTAGCGCAGTACCGTGAACGTCTTGCGGACAAGTTAGAATATCATCGCGTAACACAATTCTTATTTGATGAACAGTGGCATGCACTAAAAAAATATGCGAATGATCACTTCATTCAAATTATTGGAGATATGCCAATTTATGTAGCAGCTGACAGCGTGGAAATGTGGGCAACACCGCATTACTTCAAAACAGATGCTGAAGGTAATCCACTTTGCGTAGCTGGATGTCCTGCGGATGATTTTTCTCCGCTAGGTCAATTATGGGGGAACCCAATTTATAATTGGGAAGCAATGAAAGAAGATGGATATACTTGGTGGAGCAAGCGACTACAAGCAAGCTTTAAATTGTTTGATGTGGTTCGTATTGACCACTTCAGAGGATTCTCAGCCTATTGGGAAATTCCAGCAATGGCTGAAAATGCAACTGTCGGGAAATGGGTTAAAGGTCCAGGGTATGATTTATTTAAAGCGGTGAAAGAGCAGCTCGGTGAATTGCCAATTATCGCAGAGGATTTAGGTTTCATGGATGAAGATGTCATCAATCTTCGTGAAGCTACTGGATTCCCAGGAATGAAAATCTTGGAATTCGGATTTATGGGTGAAGATCCTAAGAGTGGAGATTTACCTCATCATTATCCAGTGAATGCAGTTGCCTATACAGGAACGCATGATAATGATACAGTATTAGGGTGGTATCAGTCGGTAACAGAAGAAACAAGAGAATTCTGTAATCGTTACTTAAACCGCCGCGAAGAAGAACCAATTAGCTTTGCACTGTTACGTGGCTTATATGGTTCTGTCAGTCGTATGACCGTTGCAACTATGCAAGATTTACTACAATTAGATGGAACAGCTCGTATGAACATTCCAAGTACACTAGGTGGGAACTGGGTATGGAGAATGACCAACGAGCAGTTAACAGAATCAGTAGAAGAATTCTTACTTGAAATTACTGAATTGTATGATCGTGCAAATCCAAATCACAACGTGGACGTTGAAGAGAAGTTAGTCGAGGCAAAATAACCTCGCACAAGTCAAAAAGGAGAGAACAATGAAAGATTTTAAACAATATATAGAAGGAAACTTAGGCAAGTCATTAAAAGACTGTTCAAAAGAAGAAGTTTACTTAGCCTTATTACAATTTACAAAAGAAAAAAGTGCTTCTTTACCACAAAATAATGGTAAGAAAAAAGTGTATTACATTTCTGCAGAATTCTTAATCGGTAAATTATTATCAAACAACTTAATTAACTTAGGTCTTTACGATGAAGTAAAAGATGTGTTAGCGGGAGCTGGACATTCTTTAGCGGAAATCGAAGAAATTGAATTAGAACCATCTTTAGGGAATGGTGGTCTAGGACGTCTTGCAGCATGTTTCCTTGATTCCATCGCAACTCTTGGATTAACAGGAGACGGTGTTGGTTTGAACTACCACTATGGTTTATTCGAACAAAAATTCAAAGATAACCAACAAAATGCAGTGCCAAACGTTTGGTTAACACCTGAAAGCTGGTTGGTTCCAACAGAAACTTCTTATAAAGTACCATTTGGGGACTTTACATTGACTTCAAAAATGTTTGATATCGATGTATTAGGATATGAACAATCAACTAAAAATAAATTACACTTATTCGATGTAGAATCAATCGACGAGTCTTTAGTATCAAGTGATT
>CAJPNA010000148.1 GCA_905371865.1 uncultured Carnobacterium sp. | reverse complement strand
CTCTAGAAGGATTCGCGAAAGTACGGTATACTTATAGACAATAAAAGTCTTCCAAGGAGGTCTTTCAATGTCGAAAGAATTACCAATTATTTATATTAGCTTAACAGGAAATACACATAACTTTGTCATACGTTTAAGAGATCAATTACGCTTTATAGAGCCCTCTTTAAAAGTAACATTGACGAATGTTAAAGACCTTGTCAAAGGCCAAGAAGACTACTTCAAAGTAGGCAAACCATTCGTTGCTTTTCTCCCAACTTATTTAGAAGGTGGAAATGGCGTGGATAATGGAGATGTGGAAGTCTTAACGAATCCACTAGGTGATTTCTTAGCCTATGAACATAATTACGCACATTGCTTTGGGGTGATTGGTAGCGGAAATCGTAATTTTAATAAGCAATTCTGCCTCACTGCCCGTCAGTATTCTGAGCGTTTTGGGTTCCCAGTGCTCGATGAATTTGAATTACGTGGAAGTAACCGCGATGTAGAGCGGATTGCTGCAATGCTTCTTGAAAAAATCTAAACACAAAAATAGGCCCGTAGATCCATTCTACGAGCCTTTCTTTTTATTTGAAATAGATTTTGCATTTTTCACTAAAGCCAACTAACGCTTCAATGGTTGCTGGTTCCATCGCGGTATGTCCTGCTGCTTTGGCAAAAATCAATTCTGCTCCTTCGACAGCTTTTGACAATTCAAACGCCGCACTTGGTAAACAGTCCACATCATAACGGCCATGAACGATATGCATTGGAATCCCCTTGAAGACATTTGCATGATTCAAGATGAAATTATCGTCTTCTACAAAGCAGTGATGGTAGAAGAAGTGACATTCCATTCGTGCAATCGTAAGCGCCCTTCTAATACCCGCTTCATCCCAAACAATCGGGTCATAAGGAATTAACTTCACGAGACCATGTTCCCACTCTGCCCACGCACGCGCTGCCTCTAGACAAATCGATTCATCCTCTGACGTCAAACGCTTGTAGTACGCATTCACCAATTCTCCTTGTTCTTCAACAGGAATTGGTGCTTTAAACTTCTCGAAGTTCTCTGGATAAAAATGAGACGCCCCATCTTGATATAACCAATCTACATCGCTTTGACGACCAAGGAAGATTCCACGAAGCATCAATCCTACGACGCGTTCACGGTGTGCAATCGTGTAATGAAAGGCTAGCGTTGTTCCCCAGCTGCCACCAAAGACAAGCCATTTATCAATCCCTAATGTGGTACGAATCTTCTCCATATCCGCTACTAAATCATGTGTCGTATTCTCTTCTAACGATGCAAAAGGTGTACTCTTTCCACATCCACGTTGATCAAATTGGATAATACGATAAAATTCTGGATCAAAAAACTGACGATTTACAGGAGATGAGGCTCCTCCTGGTCCGCCGTGTAAAACAACAACTGGATGTCCTAATGGATTTCCTGATTCTTCTACATAAATTGTATGCAATTCACTTACTGGAATCATATGTTCGTTATAGATTTCGATTTCTGGATATACCTCTGTTCTCATTACTTGGCTCCTTTAATGATTTCTTGAACTCTCTTTTTAAATTCTGGTAAAACATCCTCTTCAAACCATGGATTTTTTACCATCCATCGACGGTTTAAAGGAGACGGATGTACTAGTGGAAACATCTTTGGTAAGTATTCTTTATACGCCTTCACTGTTTCCGTTAAGTTTTTCTTCTTTGTATTTTTTAAATAATAGTCTTGTGCGTATTTTCCAACCAATATAATCAGTTCAATATCCGGCATTAAGGCTAATGTGGCTTCGTGCCATTTTTCTGCAAATCCTTTACGCGGTGGAAGGTCTCCTGACTTTCCCTTCCCTGGGTAATAGTAATCCATAGGAACGACTGCGAATAAATCAGATTGATAGAAGAAATCACGATCAACTCCCATCCAGCTTCTTAGATTATCGCCACTTTGGTCATTCCAAAACAATCGACTCTTTTGTGCTTTAATTCCAGGAGCTTGTCCAACAATCAAAATCTTTGCGTTTTGAGGCGCAGAAAATAATGGTTTAATTCCAGCTTTTGTATACGCAATATTTTGTGGATCAGCCTCAATTTTTTTCATTAATTTTTGTATTTCTTGCATCCATATTCCACCCTTCTCACTTAGAATACTCCCATTCTTTATAGACTGCAAATGCTTCCCTGTAAAAAAATCCTCTAAGTCTTTTACAACTTAAAGGATTTGATTCTTTATTTTATGCGAACTGTTTTTATGATTCGAGGAAGAGATTTGTTAGAAAGTACTCTTGGTAAAGTATGCGACTTTTCTTTAGATTTTGTCTTATACACTAATGGTCTTGTTGGACGTTGAGTTCCAACAAACTCTTCTTGGCTCTGTTGAGTTCTTTGGCGATTTGTAGACTGTAATGCCTGTTTAGTCGCTTGTTTTTTAGCTTGAGAACGTTGTTTTGGATTCGAAATACTATGACGTGGACGATAAACTCTTTGTGGAATTTCTTCCAATCTAGAATCCGTATTATTTTGTCGTCGTTCATTTCTCTTAGGAGACCTCATATTTATATTAGAGTTCTCTTTTTGTGAGTTATTTCTTGCCTTATTTTGTTTTTTACCAATAAAAACAAATACCATTAGAATTAATACGATAAAAAACAAAGCTTGTCCTAATACATAATAAAATTCGCCATCTTTTAGATTTAAATTATTCAACAAGAAACTAATTTTCTTATTGTCATTCGTATTAGAATTTTTTTCACTACCGTACGTATTGGTCTTTGCGTTATTGTCATTATTCTTTTGATTCGAAGATTGCAGATTAGACTGATTTTCTTTTGCATTTACGGCTTCAGTCGTCATCTCCTCTACATCTCTTTCATCCGTTGCTCTATCATATTGGAATGGCTTAACTACTTTCCCATCCACTAAATCAATAAATTCAAGGTGAATAGATAGACCATTTTTATTTAAGAGAAAGACATCTACTTTGTATTTTTTATTTTCTCTGAATACAAAAAATTGAAGTTTATAGTTTCCTTCTTTTAGATTGTTGAGTTGAACAGGTATTTTCACAGAATCATAATCAGGATTGTTAAACTTTAAAGGAACCGTAATTGTTTCATTAAAATTTTTGTTTGCCTGAACATTAACCGTGGTTTCATACGACCCCACCATTTTACTAGAATTATCTGAGGTCGTTTCTGCATATACTGTATTTACAGTAATACTTTGGAAAGTTCCCATCATGAAGAAACTGATAATCAACACGGCAAGCCACTTCAATCTAAAGAAAGATTTGCTAGCTCGTTGTTTCATGATTATTTACCTGCTTCGTCCCAAACTTTACGTCCTGATGCTAATGAAGCAATGTTTTCAGCAATTTTTGCGTTATTTTGTCCATCCATTAATACAACTGTATTGTTTGGACCTTCAGCAAGAGCTTTTTTAGCGTCGATTGCTAAGTATTCTAACGCAGCCGCATTTAAGTTAGATTCATTTAATGCGTTGTTGATGGCTGTTAATTGAGCAACAGTTGCTTGAGTGTCAATTGCGATTTTTTCAGCATGAGCACGAGCATCTGCTAATAATTTGTTGTTTTGAGTTCTTGTATCCATTTCAACTGTTTTTTGACGAGCGTCAGCAGCGATTAACGCAGCATCACGTTCACGGTCAGCAGTGATTTGTTTGTTCATCGCTTCAACGATGCTTTGTGGAGGAATAACTTCACCAATGTTAACACGGTCAATTGTAACCCCGTAAGAGTCTGTTTTACCGAATACACGTTGATTTAAGTCAGTGTTGATTTTGTTTGTCCCACCAAGAATTTCAGCCATCGTCATTGTACCGATGATGTCACGTAATTCGTTTTGGATATCTAAAAGTAATAATCCTTCTGGGTTTGTGTTTCCATATAAGTATTCTTCAAGATTATCTACATGATATTTAGCTGAAGCATCAATTGTTAAATTAACGTTGTCTTTTGTAATGATTTCTTGTGGATCTAAATCTAATGAACGTTGACGCATATCTACTACATAAGCAATATTACGAATGATTGGTGTTACAAAGTGTAACCCTGGTCCTAATTCCCCAACATAACGACCGAATGATTGAACAGCAGCTTTGTGTCCTTGTTGTACGATACGAATTGATTTGAACGCGATAATTAATAAAACTAATACTAAAGCGATAATAATAATTGTTAATGGCATGATAAATTTCCTTCTTTCTATAAAGTTACATATACTAATTTTTCTGGATTGAGTTCCTCAATTACTTTAACATAAACCAGCCCATCTTC
>CAJPNA010000147.1 GCA_905371865.1 uncultured Carnobacterium sp. | reverse complement strand
CCATGATACTATGACGACTTGTTGAAATTGTCATAGTCATTTCGTCATTAGCACTATCTGCTTTCCCAGTAAACTGGTAAGCAACGTGGTACTTTTTACCTATATCCAATTTAATTTTACTATGAACTTTGTTATTAGCAACATCCAATTGAACTTGAGTTCCGTCTTCTGACACAAGCCACGCTTTTCGCAGTGTTAAATAATTAGAATTTGATTGAATATCAACAGTAACTTCATTTGACGAAATTGATGGTAATTCTACTTTATCCGCATCTTGGGAGAAGAATTGGTCATAGATACTAACATTAACTCCACTATCTGAGAACTGTTTAGCAAACGATGAATCCTTGTTTGCTAAAATCACTGGATGAAAATCGATGTTCATTCGTTTCATGAAATCAAATACATTTTCGCTCGATAATGCACCTAGAGATTGTTTACTATTAAATGTTGCATTACCACCATCGCCATCAGAGATGTACAAGAACTGACGGTCGATTGCTAAATTGTTTTGTTTTTCGATATATGAATAAACATTAATATCCTCACCGTAAGCTGGATAACTATCAAATGTAGCATTAAGAATCTTCGAATCTATTTCTAATTGTTTTGAAATTGCTGACTTTTCCGTGGTCAGCGGTTGTGTGAGTTTCAAACGAGAAGATTTAGAAGTTCCATATCCTAACGCCACACGGTCGTTTTCTCCGAGTGATTCAATCAATCGTTTTACAAATTTATCAACTTTCAACTTATAGTCATTATTCGGTAACGCACTTCTATCCACAATTACAAAGTAATCATGTGCGAGCGTTACCGATTCAGAACGTGTTACAGTAATAGCGTCTTTCGGAATCGCTGATACAATGTCGATTGTCGCTTCGCTCGCCCAAATATTAGAGTAATTATTAATAGTTGTAGATAGTGTTAATAAGCTCATTAGAGCTAAAGCAACTTTCTTCTTCATATTAGCGTCCTTTACGTTTTCTTGTAAATACAGTTCCAGCTAATCCAACTAGACCAGCTACAGTTGTACCTAATAAAGCAGCTGTACTTGTTTTAGGTAAACGTTTGTCATTCGCAGTGTTCGAGTTAGATTTTTTATCAGATGCGTTACTCGAGTTAGCATCAGCATTAGCGTCTTTATTATCTGTTGTAGCATTTCCATTAGCATCACCACTTGATGTCTCAGTAGATGCATCTGTAGCTACTGTAGTTTCTTCACCACTTGTAGTTGGTGCTTCTACTGTAGTCTCAGTACCAGATGTCTCAGTTGATGCTTTCGAACCATCTGCGAACTCAATAGATAATTCTGTTTTAGATGTATAGTCTCCAGCTTTTAATTCAGCTTCGATTTTACGAGTTAAAGTGTCACCTTTAGGCGCTACTAATTCAAATTGAATTGAAACGACACCGTTCTCAGCATCTTCTGGTGTTAATGCAAGTGAAAAGTCTAATGAACCGTCTTCGTTTTTAGGTAATGAGCTTGTATCGATTTCTCGGAATACTTTATCACCATGTAATACTTTAATCTTGCTTACTTCCGCTGTAGCTCCAGTTTGAGTATTTGTTACTGTTTCAGTAGCAAATTTGAACTCTTTACCTAATTTCACAGATAATTTAGCATCTGTTAATTTAGCATCTTTCGTTGGAATCTCAACTTTCGCCACAAATGGTACGTCAAATTTTAAATCTGTACCATTAGAAGCATCTTTATTTTGAGCTGTAATTTTAGCTTCTTTTGCTTCTGCTACTGGAGCTTGAGCAATTGTTGTTACGTCGGTAGCTGCTGGTGTTTCTGTAGCTACAGTCGTTGTTACCTCACTAGTTGGAGTTACAGCTTCTTCTGCTCCAACTGTTAATGGTAATGCTGCTACTAATACGCTTAAAGCAGCACCTGTACGTTTGAATTGTTTCATCACATTTTCTCCTCTCTATTTGTAAAATATGTTGTGATAATGAAAACTTAGGTCATACGTTAGTTTTATACCTAGAAAGTACTGGGTGAGACCGCACCTCAAGTGTCACTGGCTTCTCAACGAAGCATCGCAACAAAAAATTTATAAAATTCGTGGCTGAGCTACCAAGATAAGACGGTTTAATTTGTTCTTAGTCAGCTCCATGAATTTTCGTAACATGTCAAGTCACCTCCGATATTTCTCAAAATTCAAATAAATATTATAACGAAAAGTGACTCACATGTCAATATTGTAACACATATTTTTATAAATGTGAATAGTTATTTTGAATTTTTATCCAAAAATTCACGTAATTCTCTAGGAGACATTGAAAATAAGTCCACATCCGTCAATCCACCTAGAACTGCTTCACCCAAAATATCTTCTATTGAATGATTTAACAACGGAGCTGTTGGATTTGGATTCTTGTATAAAACTGTTTTCAATTGCAATTCCTTACTATAAGAAGTATTTTTCAAATCCGACGGAGCAACACCTTGGTAGTGCTCTCGAATGTTATAATCTTGCGGTTTAATACTTGAAATACGTTGTCTTGAATCTAATAATATAAAATCTCTATCTAACAACACATCTTTTAATCGTAATGAGAACGATTTAGCACTAAGAAGTGACTGTCTTAGATTCGATTGATTACAAAACTGTAAATATTCTTTAAACAAAACAGAAACTGGAATGACCGCTTGTGTAAATGTTTCATTATAATCCAACTCGTCAATGAATAATCCAAATGAGTCTTTAGTTTCATCAAGTGCTTCTTTTAAGAATTCTTCGTACTTTTCAGCATAATCAGTAAATAGAGCGGCTGTTGGTCTTTCTAATGAATGTACAATCATCGAAATCGTAGTTGTTAAATACTTGTAAGTCGCTTCTTCATCGTAAGAAGATAGTAACTGGTCTAGTGAATATCCTACCAATTGCTTTAAATGATTTCGTGACTCGTTGTTATGTCGGTGATTTGTTGAACCCCACGGAAACATAAGTAGTCGGTCGTTCATCATTTGACCTTTCTCTAAAGAACCAAAAGCGTGATTGGTAGCTTGTACCCACAATCCACCAAACTTAATATTTCGTGGTTGGTCGTATTTCACGTTTACGATTTGTCCAATTCCATCTAACAATGATTTAAACAACGTAGACGCATTAGCACCCATGTACCATTTTGTTTTCAAATCGTCACCAGTTAAAATACGATGATAATTCTGAATCAAAGCCACTTTATATTCCAAATCTAAGTCATGTAAGTTAAATGGTAACGTCGCTCTTTGACCAGAAATAAGAGTAAGTTCATTCAAATAACTCGATTTACCATTACCACCCTCACCACGGATTACTACAACTCTTTTTGCATTTAATCCAATAAATCCAGCATATGTCAAATGGTCTATAAACTGTCGGTTTTCATCATTATTACTAGACCACTGGTTTCGAACGTAATTCACCAACTCAATCCATTTCGGTTCGAGAGTTCTCACATCGACCACGTCGAAGTTACGAGTCTCGACAAAGAAGTATTCTCCATCGGCGTCACTAGTTTCGTCCGTATAGTCCATTTTCTCTAAATCATAAATTCCATTCTTTAATAATGTTAAATGTCGTGGAGCATAATGATATAAGATGACAGACCCCGGTTCGTCGGATAACGCCACGACCATGTCGTACAACTTTGTACGCTCAGAAAACGTGTGTTGCTTATACATAGTAGAAATCTGTGCTAAATGTCGACTTAATAACTTGATATCAGACGAATATTCTCGTTTATCATAATCTGGAAAGAACATCTCACAGTCGTCTCCATCTTTATCTAAACGACAAAAATCGCCAGCACGTAGTAAAGCACGTACTAGCACGTGTAGTGGTAAACGACGTTTCGATAAATCATGTTGTGCGTCTTCAATGTAGGGTTCACATGCTTTATAGAATTCATCATTACTATTAAATGATAAATGTTTTGTGAACAAGAAATCGTCTCCTTTCTTGCTAAGATGATTCTATTCTAACATACATGTACTAGTTGTGTATAGACGTGAAACGAAAAAACTTTTCTTACTTATTTATATAATTATCCATCGACCAAATATGATGGATGGTTAACAATAAGAGATTGTGAAATGAATCACAATATGGAATTCAATGAATTTTGAGGTCGAAAATGTTTCACAAGCTCATTTTTGGGTCAGATTGGGTCACATTTTGGGTCAGATGGGTCAGATGAAAAACAATCTGACCCACAATCTGACCCACGATTTTTGGAAAATTTTAAAAACTAAAATGTTGTCATATCAACGTTTCTGACTATTTATAATATAATTTTTTTAATATTTGGG
>CAJPNA010000146.1 GCA_905371865.1 uncultured Carnobacterium sp. | reverse complement strand
GTGTTTAGAGTACGATAGGACATGGAAAAGTAAGTGAAATGATGGGTACAGAAAGTTCTGATTGCTGAGAAAGAACCCCCGCTCTTTAACTGAACCTACCAAATAGGTGATTATGAAAATAATCCGGTGAAATCATCGTTATCAATGTTAAAGAGACATTTACAATGTAAGTGTAATTAAGGTGGTACCGCGAGTCATTCGTCCTTTTTAGGGGAGTGGCTTTTTTTATTTCACAAAAAAATGAAAAGGAGCTAAGCAGATGGCAGAAAAAACAAACTTACAAAGAGAAGATTTTTCTAAATGGTATATTCAAACCATTCAAAAAGCAGATTTAATGGACTATTCACCAGTGCGTGGATGTATGATTTTTAAACCAGACGGATATGAAATCTGGGAACATATTCAAGAGGAATTTAATCGTCGTTTTAAAGAAGAAGGCATTCGTAACGCATACTTCCCAATGTTAATTCCAGAAAGCTTCTTTACAAAAGAAGCAGACCACATCGAAGGATTCGCTCCTGAATTACCATGGGTGACAGAAGCAGCTGGCGAAAAATTAGAAGAACGTTTAGCACTACGTCCAACAAGTGAAACAATGATTGGGACAGCTTTTTCAAACTGGATTAATTCATACCGTGATCTTCCATATGAAATTAACCAATGGGCAAATGTATTCCGTTGGGAAAAGAAAACTTTACCATTCTTACGTACTTCCGAATTCTTATGGCAAGAAGGACATACAGCGCATGCAGATGAAGAAGATGCACGTCGCAGAACAATGAAGATGTTAGAAGTCTATAAAGAAGTCGTAGAAGGCGTATTAGCAGTGCCAGTTTACGAAGGTCAAAAAACTCCTTCAGAACGTTTCGCAGGGGCAGTAGACACTTACTCCATCGAAGCGATGATGAAAGATGGAAAAGCCGTTCAAGCGGGAACTTCTCACTACATGGGAACAAAATTCGCGGAAGCCTTTGACATTAAATATTTAACAAAAGAAAATGAGCACGTATACGCTCATACAACTTCTTGGGGAGTATCTACTCGTTTAATCGGTTCATTAATCATGACGCACGGTGACGAACAAGGGTTAGTATTACCTCCAAAAGTGGCTCCAACACAAGTAGTCTTAATTCCAGTTGGACCATGGAAGAAAAATCCAGCTATCTTAGAAAAATTAGAAGAGCTTCAAAAAGAATTGAAAGCTGCTGGATTACGTGTGAAAATCGATGACACTGACAACTCACCAGGATTCAAATTCAATGAGTGGGAATTACGTGGTGTCCCAATGCGTATCGAATGCGGACCTCGCGACTTAGAAAACAATCAAGTGATGACAAAAATGCGTGACTTAGATGAAAAAGTAGCAGTTGGATTCGATGGTTTAGTAGATACAATTTTATCTGAATTAGAAAAAATGCAAGGCCGCATGTTAGAAACTGCTCGCAAGATGCGTGCGTCTAACGAATATACAAACATTGATACTTTGGATGAGTTGAAAGCTCATATCGAAGCAAAACGCGAAGCTGGCGAAGTACCTGGTTGGGTATTGGTTGGTTGGGATGGAACAGAAGAAAGTGAAGCAAAAATTAAAGAAGAAACAGGCTTCACAACTCGTAATATTCCATTTAACGCTCCAGTGAAAAAAGAAAAATGTATTGTTACAGGTAAACCAGCTGTTCATACAGTTTGGATTGCACGTGCATATTAATAGGAATGAATTTTAATTGGTAGGGGGACCAGATTATGAAAATGAATAAAGCGATTCAGGAGTTTGTAAATAGTGCGATTGAATCAGGGTATGTATCAAAAGAGGATCGTAGTTATTTATTAAATCGCGTGCTTTATTTAGTGGGAGAAGAATCTTTTGAGAGTTGTAAAAAAATTGATCAACCATCTCTATTAGAGGCAATGGCGAATGTAGTGGAGGCATCTGTTGAAGCTGGGAGGATTACAGATGACGCTGAAGAACGCGACTGGCTTGAACAAGAGTTAATGAACCTTGTGATTCCAAAACCTTCAGAACTGAACCGTCTATTCTGGAACAAATATGAAGAAGGACCTAAAGTTGCTACAGACGCGTTTTATAAAATGGCGCTTGATTTGAACTTAATTAAGGTCAATGATATCGCTAAAAACATTTCTTTTAACGGAGAAACAGAGTATGGCGATTTAGAAATCACGATTAATTTATCAAAACCCGAAAAAACAAAAGAAGAAATCATCAAGGCGGCGCAATCGAAGGATTTCAATTATCCTGCCAACCGTTTATGTTTTGAAAATGTAGGTTACCATGGTCGTATCAACTGGCCAGGTCGTGCTAACCACCGTATTGTTGGCATGGAACTTGGTGGGGAGTCTTGGGGCTACCACTATTCTCCATATGCTTATTATTCAGAGCATGCCATCTTCTTGTCTGAAAACTTAGAACCAATGAAAGTGGATGAGGGTGCGTTTAGCAGACTTCTTGAAATCGTGACACAATTCCCACATTATTTTGTAGGGTCAAACGCAGGACTTCCAATTGTTGGGGGTTCGATTTTAAGTCATAACCACTATCAAGGGGGACGTTACGTATTCCCAATGAACCGTGCTAAAGTTTTGGAAACTGGAATTTCTAAGAAGTTTGATACCGTTGAAATCGAACGTCTATACTGGCCACTTTCTGCGCTTCGTCTTCGCGGAAATAATCGTGACGAAGTATTTGAAGTAGCAGTTGATATCTTAAAAGCATGGGAAAACTACGAAAATAAAGACCTTGAAATCTTACGTGAATCAAACGGCGAACCGCATAACGCAATTACTCCAATCGTGCGCCGTCAAGGAGATGCGTATGAGTTTGATTTAGTTTTACGTAACAACCGCGCTACTGCAGAGTTTCCAGATGGAATTTTCCACCCACATGTGGATGTACAACATATTAAGAAAGAAAATATTGGTTTAATTGAAGTGATGGGGCTTGCGATTTTACCACCACGTCTTGAACGTGAACTTGGCGAAGTAAGAGACTATCTCGTTGGAGAAGCACCTCTTGAAGCAGTTGCAGAAATTCACCAAGAATGGGCGAAAGAATTAAAAGCAGAAGCACCGACAAAAGAAATTGTAGACGCATTTTTACAAAAAGCGGTGAGTGCAAAATTCTGCCGCGTGTTAGAATATGCAGGCGTCTTTAAACAAACAAAAGAAGGTCAAGAAGCATTCAGCGCCTTCATGCATGAATTTACGAAATAGTTAGAAAGGAAGTGCCGTATGACAATCCTCGCACTAGATACATCGAATAAGACATTATCGGTCGCTGTAGAACTGACAGACGGTACCATGATTGAACAAACGATTGAGAACACGTTGCAACATAGTGTTCTCCTTGTGCTAACTATCGAAGCCGTTTTTAATGAAGCAGGCATTACAGCAAAAGATTTAACGAAGGTTATTGTTGCTGAAGGACCCGGTTCTTATACGGGACTTCGAATTGGCGTTACCGTTGCTAAAACACTCGCAAAGAGTCTGGGGATTCCACTTGTTGGCGTCTCCAGTCTCGACGTCTTTTTACCGGGACTTGCTTCTAAAGTCGAAGTAGGAGAAGTCGTTGTGCCTTTTTTTGATGCTAGACGTGGAAATATTTTCGCGGTAGGCTATCAAATGACTGACGAAGGCTTTAAAAAGGTAATTCCAGAGCAACATATTTCATGGGATGATTTCTTGAAAGTGTTGCCGGAAAGTGCTGCGGGAGTAACTTTTGTAGGGCAATTACAGTCGATTACAAAAGAGGCAATCGTAGAAAAAGGAGTGAGTGAGGCGAAGTGGCTTGAAGGGCCTGACGCTATCCCTCATGCAACGTCGCTTATCGAATTAGGAAGAAATAAGGAAGCTGTTGATGCGGACGTCTTTGTCCCAATGTACTTGAAACTGGCAGAAGCAGAAGAGAATTGGCAAGCTGAGCATCCTTTAGAAAAGGGGTCAGTGTATGTGGAACGGGTTTAAAGAGCACTTCATTCATTGGTTTGAAAAAATCAAAGCATTGTTTCTAGAAGGGTCGCAACCAAAAGAACCGATTCGCAATCATTTTGAGAATTTCGAAAAAAGAGTAATTCTTGGAAATGGGGCGCAAGCCAAAATTCGAATTGGAATTCCAGAAGATGCCGCTCGTATTTTTGAAGTGGAAAAAGCTGCATACAACGGCGCGTCTCCATGGGCCAAAGAGATCCTTGAAAAAGATGTTGCCTATAATTCTGATGCTATTTATATCGTATTGGAAGTGGAAAAGGAAATCGTTGGTTTTATCGGAGCGAGAACGACAGAGAATACGGATTTACATATTACAAATGTAGCTGTACTA
>CAJPNA010000145.1 GCA_905371865.1 uncultured Carnobacterium sp. | reverse complement strand
GAACAAAAGGTTGTTGATAAGCCTTTAATTGCCAAGAGTACAGCCTATGCCATTGATCAATCCAAGCTTTAAGGTTTTCGTTTACAAGTTTGAAATCAACTGTTTTCGCACGTTTAGCAACTTCACCATAAGTCATTGTTTTCACTTCGTCATCAGCTAATTTTACTTCTTTGTTAACAGGAGCTTCACTCAATGATTTAGCTTTCACTGCTTGGTTTTCAGCACTAATACGGTGGTTTACATATTTGTACGCATTTGCTTTGTTTTTCGCGTCTTTAACGATGTTCACTGTGTTGTAGTTTGCATAAGTTCCAGACTCAGGAACAGCTGATACAACATTTGAGTTCGCTTTTTTCACTGTAGAAATAGCAAAATCAACAACTACCGCAACTGTCACTTCACCTGCTTGGAACATATTTGCTAAATCACTTGATTTAGAATATGTCTTAACGATATTTGGTTTTAATTCTTCAAGTGCTTTGAAAGCTGCTTCCCCTTTATCATCTTTAAGAGCTTTTCCTCCTTTTTCTGCCGCTACAGATAAGAATAATGGCCCTCCGGTTGTTGTAATATCAGGTATTGCGATTTTTCCTTTTAAATCTGGAGACCATAAGTCGCTCCAATCTTTAATTTCACGACCAAGTTTTTCTTTATCGTAAACAATTGCAATACTGTTAATAGAGAACGGAATTCCTCCACCGTTTTGGAACACTTCTTTAGCCCCATCTGTTAATAAAGCAAGATTTGGGATTTCTTTTTCAGTCACCGTTTCAAATAATCCTTCTGTTGTTCCTTTTGTAGAACCTGATTGAGATAACTCGATAACGTCAATGTTACTTCCACCACTTTGAACTTTTGTTAAACGTTCTGAAGCATTACCGACTTCTAAAGTCACTTTAACTCCATTCGCTTCAGCAAATGGATTGATAATGTCACGCTCTACAATATCTTGGCTTAATCCGAATGTTGAAACAACTAATTCTGTAGAAGCGCCTTTTGAAGCCTCTCCTCCTGTTGTTGTTGCATCATTCTTTGGTAAATTCGCTTGGCTATTTCCACACCCTGCTAATACTAATAACGATGCTACTGCAATACCTGCAATTGATTTTTTCATTTGTGTACACTCCTTAAATTTTTTATTTTATAACACAATGACATGATTTTTAGGGAACTCTAGAGAGACTTTCGTTCCTACTTCTAAAACGGTTGGGTTGTTCACAAGAAGCACGCCCACTTCCGTTTTCACTTCATACTGATACACTTTTCCGATAAAGGTTCTTACTAAAATTTCACCTGGAAGAGCACCCTCACCCTCGTTCAAGAGTTCAATATGGTCTGGACGAATCGTTACCGTCACTTCTCCTTCCTTGGAATGCTCCCTCGTTTCTAGAACCGATCCATTCGATAATTGAACAGTGTAGTTTTCTTGTATCGTTCCTTTAATGAAGTTTTCAAATCCGATGAAACGAGCGACAAACTCAGTTGTAGGATGTTGATAAATTTCTTCAGGTGTTCCGTATTGTTCGATAATTCCATTATTCATTACGGCTACCTTATCTGAAATAGAGAAACATTCCTCTTGGTCGTGCGTTACGAATAAAGTCGTAATCTTGAATTGTTGCTGGATGCGTTTGATTTCTAGACGCATTTGAAGTCTAAGTTTAGCGTCTAAATTGCTTAACGGCTCATCGAGTAATAAGAGCTTCGGTTCAATGACTAGTGCTCTAGCAAGTGCCACACGTTGTCTTTGTCCCCCCGAGAGTTGTTTTGGATAACGATTTCCCAGCTCTGATAATCCACACACTTCAAGTATCTTTTTGACTTTCTCATCAATCACTGCTTTAGTTTCTTTTCTAATTTTTAAGCCAAATGCCACATTTTCAGCCACTGTTAAATGCGGGAATAATGCATAGCTTTGAAATACCATCCCGAATTGTCTGTGATGGACGGGCACTTTTGTCATGTCCTCTCCATCTAATTCAAAGGTTCCGCTATTTTGACTAAGAAGTCCTGCTACAATACGGAGCGTTGTCGTTTTTCCACAACCACTCGGACCAAGTAAGGACACTAATTCTCCTTTTTCAATCGATAAATTTAAATCTTTTAAAATATGATGTTTATTATCATAAATCATATTTACATCTGTTAATTTTACAAATGACATACTTTTCTCCTTATGAAATGGAAGCTAAGCCCAACGTTTTTTCAATCGCAATCATAATCCCCATCGTCACAAACATTAAAATTACCGATAATGCTGAAACAGATGGATCGTAGTTGAATTCCATGTAACTTAATAAAGTCGTTGGGAGCATGGTTACTCCCGGCCCCGATAAGAACATCGATACAGGAACATTGTTGAATGAATTCACAAACGCTAACATAAACGCTGCGAAAATCCCTGATGTGATATTCGGTAAAAGCACCGTCGCAAATGCTCTCTTCTTCGTACATCCAAGCGTCCACGCAGCTTCTTCCATCGAAACATCAACTTGTTCCATACTTGAACCAACTACACGAATCACATATGGGATACTAATTAAGAAGTGCCCAATGAGCAGTCCCGGTAGAACTGGGAATTTAAAACTCACGACAATCATTTGATAGAGGGAATATCCTACGACAATCCCTGGAATCATTGTTGGGGATAAAAAGAAATCCTTCATTAATTTCTTTCCTTTAAATTGGTCTCTGGATAACACGTATGCTGCTGGAACCCCAATGACTAAAGCAAGGAGCGTTGCTACAATGCCAACTAATAAACTAAGTTGCAGACTCGACATGAAGGCTTTCGACGCGAGCGCCATAATATACCAGTCGATTGTGAATCCTTTAATCGGGAATGTAATGATAGCTTCAGTTCCAAAGGATGTAATCACGATAATCACAAGTGGTAAGAACAAGAATAAGAAGACAACAGTTGCAATCATTGTTAGTAATTTATTTTTACGCAATGTCCCCACCTCGCTTATCCATGGACTTCGCTAGCACATTCAATCCCTTCATCACAGCAAATGTAATAACAATCATAATAAGCGCAATTACACTCGCACTTGTCCAATCGCCAAGCGTTGTCGCACGTTGGTATAGCAATGTAGCTAACATCATCTTTTTATTTCCACCTAATAACTGTGGCGTCGTATATGCTGTGAGTGTCCCTGTAAACACGAGAATACTGCCGACAATCATCCCTGGAAGCGATAATGGCAAGATAATCTTGAAGAAGCCTTTTAAAGGACTCAAACCAAGTGTCGCAGCCGCCTCTAGTAAATCATCATCAATATTTTCCAAAACACCCACAAGCGTCATAATCATCGTTGGTAAGAATAAATAAACTGAACCGATAATAATCGAGAAGTCTGTATATAAGAGTGACATTGGCTCGTTAATTACACCAAACATCATCATTAAATTATTAATAACTCCGTTTTTACCAAGAATCGTAATCCATGCAAAGCTTCGAATAACAGAGTTCGTTAATAATGGAAATAGCGTTAGGGCAATCAGAATTCCTCTCCATTTCTTCGATACTCCAGAAATAACGTATGCTGCTGGAAGTCCAAACACTGCACAAAAGATAGTAACGATAAAGGAAATACTGAGTGTACGTCCTAACACCGCCATAAAATAGGAATCTTTGAAAAAATCAATATACAGTTGCAAAGAAAAACTACTTTCTGGGAATACCGTTGGAATCAAGCTACTTAGCAACGGAAGGACTAAGAAAAAGCACAATAGAACAATCCCAGGAAAGAGTAACGTATATCGAACGTTCTTTTTCATAAAACATCTCCTCGTTCGTTTTTAGATTTCTATTATACTTCTAATTTTCAATATTTTCAATATAGTTTTCAAAGAATCCAAACAAAATTTATATATACTCTATTCAATTCGTGTTTACCTGCTTTTTATTAAAATTACCAAATATGGTAATTTGCCCTCTTCTCTTCCTTCTCAACGAGCGTAGAAGAAGTATTTCTACTTGAAAAAACTTGCAAAATAAAAGTACGAATATTATCTGTATGATTTATAAAAACAAAGATTACCTTGGTTTCTATAATGCCAATAATAGCAAGTGTAATCGATGCGAAGCAGTAGGAGTTTGGAATTCATTCCATAACTAGAATAATGTATAGAATTAGACGAAGTAGTTGATTGGATTAAGCTTCATCACTTCTGATCCGCATAATCCTAATCAGCCTTGCTCCCGATAGGAACTGAAATGTAAGGCTCAACGCTTCCCATTTAGCGAGTATAGAACAACATTAGTGCTTTTAATCAGTTTCCTTATCAAAGTTCAAGGATTACAAAAAAGAATCAGTTTATTGAAAGAATAGTGGGATTAGCATTGAAACGAATAAGC
>CAJPNA010000144.1 GCA_905371865.1 uncultured Carnobacterium sp. | reverse complement strand
TCCTTATACTTTGCAAATAATTTTGAGTCAATTATCACCTAAAAAACAAAGAGACAAGAATAACTGCCCCTTTGTTTATTCTATATCAACTAACTTCTTCAACATAAATAACACCAACAATATTTGCTATTTCTTCCATCAGTTTAAGATGTTCAAACTTACCTGAAAGTTCTAGAGTCATAAATGATGCTATTCTTTTGTCTGGAACATCAAAATATTCAATTCTTTCAGAATTAACATCTCCAAAAGCAGTTCTTGAATCATTCAATCGAATTCCATTTTCTGCACAATAAACTAATACTCGATTATATGCCTCAGTAGATTTAACTACAATATATAATTCAATAACTTTTGAACGACTTTGAAGATATTTTTTTAAAGGCTGAAACATAGAAATCACACTCCAAACAGAAATAGCTACTAACAGAGCACCTTCATAAAAACCTACTCCAATAGCTAAACCTATTCCTGCTGAAGCCCAGATTCCTGCTGCAGTTGTCAGACCCGTAACCTTCTTTTTATCTGTGATTAGAATTGTTCCAGCTCCAAGAAAACCAACACCAGATATAACCTGAGCACCTAACCGTGTCGGATCTCCTGTTCCAAACTTATAAGATACGAATTCATTAGTCATCATAATTAAACAAGCAGCCATACAAACAATACTATGTGTACGAATACCTGCTGGTTGAGATTTACTTCCTCTTTCTAAGCCAATAATACTTCCAATGACCAAAGATAATACGACTCTAATTATAATTTCGATGTTCGATAGTCCTATGCTGGATGTTTGCATTACTATTTCCTTTTCTTACCGCGTGGTCTCTGTGTGAAGTATAACACAGTTCCAGAAATAATCATTAGAATAATTGTATAAACGAATACAAGAGCTTGTGCGTTAGATGTTGCTGTTTCATCACCTGCAGAACGAATCGTAATACCTAATGGTTGAGCCAATGGATGATAAAGGAATACAGATAAATCGAAATCGGTCAATAAAGAGTTAAAGTTCAGTGCGATAACAGAGAGAACAACCGGCAAGATGAAAGGAATAATAACCTTCATCATTGTGTAAAATGGTGAAGCCCCCATACTTCTAGCAGCATCCTCCATCTCATCATCAACACTAAATAAGATTGCACGTACCATTCTATAAGAGAATGGAATTTTTACAACAATATAAGCGATTAGCAAAATTACTAAACTACCAACTAGAATCTGGTTAAAGACTAAAAGTTGAGGTTGGTTGAAAGTGAATAATAAACTAACTGCTAGAAGTGTACTTGGTAATAGCCAAGGAAGAAGAGCTCCGTATTCGAACAAGAAATCAAATCGAGCTTTATGTTTACGAACTACTCGCGCAAACACAACAGCAAGAACTGTTGCAGTAGTTGCAGCAATAATAGAGTATATAAAGCTGACTAAGAATGGAGAGAACGCAGCACTATTACTAAAGAATAACTTATAATTATCTAAAGTAAAGTTTGATAATGATAAGTTTCCTGTCTGTATTGCAACTGGGTCAGTAAATGAATACAATACAATGAAAATCAATGGTAACATGAAAACAGTGAACAAAGCATAAGCAACCATATGTGCAATGATATTCCATGGTTTAGATGTGATTTTTTGTTTTTTCAAAGGTGCTTTCGTTTTAGAAATAGAAATATAATTTCCGCCTTTTTCGATCTTGTTCATAATAGTAAGCAAAATCGTAGTGGCAACACCCAAAATAATTGCTAGAAAGGCGGCTAAGTCACGAGAATTTCCCATTCCAGCAAATGTTATGATCATTGGGTTAATAGTTTGGAATTCTTTCCCACCAACAATCATAGGTGCTGCTACTGCTGATAACCCACTTAGAAAAACCATAATTGTCAGAGCGAATAAAGTAGGAATAAGAGTTGGCAATACTACTTTTCTAAACACTGTAAATGGTTTTGCACCCATATTACGTGCAGCTTCAATAGTATGATAGTCTACACTACGAATTGTATTAGTTAGGAATAAGGTGTGATTAGCAGTACCAGAAAATGTCATAATAAATAGAACTGCACCATAACCAATAAACCAGTTAGGATCTAAAGATGGAATAATACCTTGTAAAAATTTGGTAATCATTCCATATGGTCCATAAACGAATTTATAACCAGTAGCCAAAACTACTCCACCGTAGATTAGTGACGTCATGTATCCTAGTTTTAATATTTTAGCTCCTTTAATATCAAAATATTCTGTAAACAATACACAAAGTACACCAACAACATTAACAGTTATAATTAGTGAGAATGCTAACTTAAAACTGTTCATAATACTCTGAATCGCACGTTGAGATTTAAGAGCTCGTTGTACGACATCAAGTGAAAACTCCCCACCTTTCACAAATACATTAACTACTAAATCAAAGTTTGGATAAATGATGAAAGTTACCAAGAACCAGATTAAGCCTAAACGAATGAGCCAATCTTTCCAATTTAATTTATGACGCATACTGCACCTCCTTAAAATTGCAGAACGTCTGATGGTGTGATAAATAATTCCACACTTTCTCCGACAGATCTAATAGCTGACTGACTATCGATACTTGTTACATTAAGAATTTGATTTTCAGATACCTGAACAGTATAGTGAATTGTAACTCCTGAAAATTCCACATCAATAATTGAACCTTTTAAGACAAAATCCTGATCCGTTTCACGTTTGAAGCGAACTTTTTCTAAACGAATGTAACCTTTTTTATCTTCCAAAAGAACATGAGCATTATTTAGAAGAATTCCGTGAACAGTTTCATCTGTAAGTACGTTAATGTCTCCAATGAAATCACATACAAATTCTGTTTGAGAATTATGATAAATTTCTACTGGTGTTCCCACTTGTTCAATAAAACCATTATTAAAAACAGCAATCCTATCAGATAGCGTTAACGCTTCCTCTTGGTCATGTGTAACATATAGAGTCGTAATTCCCAATTCTTTTTGAAGACGTTTCAACTCTTTTCTCAAATCCACACGTAATTTTGCATCTAGGTTTGACAAGGGTTCATCCAAACATAGGATTTTAGGTTCCAGAACAAGAGCACGAGCTAAAGCTACACGCTGCTGTTGTCCTCCAGATAATTCTGAAACGTTACGTTGCAATTGTTGATCTGAAATCTTAATTTTAGCAGCCACTGCAGAAACCTTGGCTTTAATAACATCTGGAGCAACTTTTTTAACCTTTAGACCGAATGCAATATTATCAAAAACTGTCATTGTTGGAAATAGTGCGTAAGATTGGAATACGATCCCGATTCCACGTTTTTCTGGCTCCATATGAGTAACATCTTTCCCATTAACCTCAATGCTTCCAGATGAAGGGTCTAAAAAACCTACCAAAGCTCTCAAAGTTGTTGATTTACCGCATCCAGATGGTCCAAGGAAGGTAAAGAATTCTCCTTCCTTAATATCTAAATTTAGATTATCAATCGCGATAAAATCACCGTATTTAATTTGAATGTTATCAAATTTAATCATATTACTAACTTCCTTTACTTATAAATGAAAAGTCTCTCTTAATTTCTCATGTAGGTTTAGAAACTTTAGAGAGACCTGGAATTTTAAAATTTACACTTATGTCCTATTTTACATATTCTAGTTCAGCTTTTTCAACCCATTCATCCAAATGTTTTCCAACAGCTTCCCAATCAATACTTTGCGGTTTCACTTGATCAACAAATTTCTTAGTAGCTTCTGGTAACTCTTTCACTGCCTCAGTATTTGCAGGAATAGAACCAAAGTTTTTGCTGTACTCTACTTGAATTTCTGTTTGACCAAACCAATCAATAAATTCTTTAGCTAAAGCTTGTTTCTTACTAGTATTCAAAATCATTGTTTGTTCAGTTACAAACGGGACACCAATTTCAGGAGACATTACTTTAAATACAACATTTTGTTCTTTCTGTCCAACTAATGCACCAGAACCCCACATCATACCGTACTGGATTGGGTCATCCTTATCTAACATTTTAACAATTGAACTTTCACCCTTTTGAAGAGTGTACGCATTTTCCAAATATTCTTTAGCTGCTTGCCAACCTTTTTCAGAAACGCCTAATTCTCCTTTATCATCGAGATAGCGAACAAGGATACTTGCCAAGATCGCACGCCCTGTTCCCCCTGAAAGTCCAGAAATTGAATATTTACCTTTATATTTGCTGCCTAACTCAGTCCAATCTTTAGGCATTTCAGTAACATCAGGAGCACCAATCAAGACCAATGGCTGAACAATTACAGGATTGTAGTAGTTATCTTTATCTGATAGAGATTGGTCAATTTTATCTAACCATTTAGGTTTGTACTGTACCAATAATTTTTGATCTCTAATTTTATTTGAAT
>CAJPNA010000143.1 GCA_905371865.1 uncultured Carnobacterium sp. | reverse complement strand
CGAAGAACACCATTGTCTTTAAAGGAGTACCATTTCCCGTCTATTTTTTTCCAATCGTTACGGAAGATTTTTCCGCCAGAGTCAGTGTAGTATCTTTTACCATTTAAGTAGTTCCAACCAGGGGATGCGAGTAGGCCTTCGTTATCTAAAAGATATCCATCTGGAGTGATTGTTGAAAACAACATCTTTCCGTCTTCACCAAAGTAATACCAGCGTCCATTTACCCATTTCCAAGTTGAAGTAATCGGTTTACCATCAACGTAATAATAGGTTTCACCATCTGCTTTAACAAGACCTGTCTGGTTTGGTTTTTCAACTTCCTTCTGCACATCACCGATGCTTTTATCATCTGTTAGTGGAGTAGCTTCTGAAGTTGTTGGGCTTTCTTCTGTCGTTGGTTGAACCGTTGTGACTTCAACAGTCGTAGGATCAGCTGTCGTTTGTGGTTGTGTCGTCTCTGCAGCAACAGCATGTGCTGAGAGGGCGAGTAGAGTAGCCGTTAAAATCGTGACTTTACCTATATGTTTCATATGGACCTCCTTGCAAAAAATTATTTTTCTCAAGTGTACCAAAAAAGAGTAAAACACGCAATTTGCTGCGACAAATTGCGCTACTGATTCAATAAAAAAAGCCCCATAATGAATGAGGCTTTCTAAAGATTCTGATGAACTGTTAAAGACAGTATCATTAACGCCCAAACCAAACGCTCATATCCACATTTCCAAGGCCAAGGATAAATTCCTTATCAGTATATTGCCATCCCCAGCTTGGTTGGCTGTATGGAAGCTGGTATCTGAGTTGTGGAGTATAAGCTGCAACCCAGTCGACGTATTTTAAGATTTCAGGATCGTTTAAACGATTTTGTAAGAGATATTGATAACTGTAAACACGTACGTTCGTGTAACCGGCTTTCTCCATGGTGTCACGGTACGCTTTCCAGATTTTTACCCAAGTAGCGGTGTCCGTTGGTGCAGATTTTGTACCGTTTCTATAACGCCAGTCTTCTATGTCGAAGTAAATAGGGTAAGTGGGTTTGATATTGTATTTTTGGATTAATGCGAGGGTTTGTTCGGCATCGTCTCTACCGTCTTCCTCTGTTGAAGCATAAGTGTAAAGGTAGATTCCATAAGGAACACCTAGACGATTCAATTCGCTAATATTATGCGCTAGATATTTATCTTCAGTACCAGAGTAACCGATACGAACAATAACTGCATCGATTCCGTTGTCCTTGATGAGGGCTTCCCAGTTAGCGATGTAGCCTTGATGTTCGCTAACATCCATGACTTTCTTTGCCGTTTCGTCACCGAGACGTTGACTAGCGCCATTGTAAAAGTAACGTTTGCCATTCTTTTCGACCCAACCGATATCGACTGCCTTCTTGCTTAAGACATTTCCACTCTCGTCAAATACGTATTGATAGTGATCGATGATATGCGTACCAGTCGCCATTTTACCGTTATCGAGTACGTAGTATTTATTATCAATCCATTCTTTACGCGCAACTTTTCCGTTGGACTTGAAGTAGTACCAGTAGTCACCGACTTTAGCCCAGTAATTCTTCGCAACCGTTCCGTCTTCTTTGAAATAGTAAGAAGAGCCAGACGATTGGTCGTATTGCATTTCGTTTTTCGCCATACGTCCATCTTCTTTCACGTAGTAAGAATCAATCCATTTACGCGTCGCCATTTGTCCATCAGCGATAAAGTAGTACCAATCTCCATCTACTTGATACCATCGGTTTCCACCGATATATTTGCCATCTTCGCCGAGATAGAAGTAACTGCCGTAATTTTTGTCAAAGAACCATTCGTTTTTGGCCATTGCACCGTCATATTTGACGTAGTAGTTCCCAATCCATTTATTGGTTTCAAGTACGCCGTCCATTTGGAAGTGGTATTTTTTACCATTGACTTCAATCCATTTGCCACCAACATATCGGCCACTTTCTTCGAAGTAGTATGTGGCTTTATAGTTATCGTCATAAACAAATTCGGATGTCGCCATATAACCACCGGCTTTTAAGTAATAAGAATCTTTCCATTCTCTACTAGCATAAGCACCACCTGGTTTCATAAAGAAGTAGCTATTGTAATACCGATCGAAAACCCATTCGTTATCGGCCATGGTACCGTCAGCTTTCAAGTAATAATAATCGTAGAACTCATTTTGACGAAGAACACCATTGTCTTTAAAGGAGTACCATTTCCCGTCTATTTTTTTCCAATTACTATTAACAGCCTTTCCGTGCTCATCAGCAAAATAACGATTACCATTAATGGTTACAAATCTGTTTCGAGCCATAATACCGTCTTCATCCATGACATAACCATCAATAAGCGTATTTGTTTGCATTTGTCCATTTTCGTTGAAATAGTAGTACTGGTTATGAATATATTTCCATTGTGAAGTTAATTTTGTACCTTCTAAATAATAGTAAGTATCTCCATTTTGAGTTGCGAAACCAGTATAATGTTGCTGTTGGTAATACTCATCAATATGATTTACAGCTTCACGTTTTGAACGAGAACGTGTTTGTTGAGTAGTTTCAGTAGTTTTTTCAGGTTCTTTGGAAACTTCTTGTTCTGTTGTAAGGATTACAGAATTTGTCAGACTTGCTTCATTGCTTGTGGTTTCCGATGGTTGTACTGAAGCAGTTGTGTCAGCGGGTGTTGTCTCTGGAGCTGTTTCTGCATGAACTGCTTGAGTGGTTAAAAGTAGTAGAATTGCACTCGCAACAGTAATTTTATTTGTGTGTTTCATCATATCCTCCTAAGTAAAAATTTCCTATTTAGTGTAACAAAATAAAAGGAGAAAGCGCAAACTAAATCATGCATTTCTGTGAAATCTTAATAATTAGAATCTATTCCGTTTTCTAGAAATAGGAGGTGTAGAATGAGAAGGCGTTATGCTATAATCGAGAGTATGAAAACAACAGAAAAACCAAACAACAATTTAATTACAGGGACCATTCTGACCCTGACGGCAGGAATCGCGTGGGGGGCTTAGTGGAGCAAGCGGTCAGTACTTGATGGCGCATGGCTTCGCGGTACTAGCGCTGACGAATTTACGACTGCTTGTCGCAGGGGGATTACTTCTTGTGATGAGCTTACTAACAGACCACAAGAAGCTTGTCTGTCTCCTTCAGGATAAGAAGAAGCTTTGTTCGACTCGGGTTATTTGCCATTTTTGGACTGTTATTGAATCAGTTTGCATACTTACAAGCGATTCATCTGAGTAATGCGGGAACCGCAACGGTCTTGCAATATATTTGCCCAGTGCTGATTCTAATCTACGCCTGTGTGAAGGATCGAGTTGCGCCGACCGTCTCAGAAGTTGCTTCGATTGTACTGGCTATTGGAGGAACCTTCCTCATTGCGACACATGGTGAAATCGGAAGCCTCAGCGTGACACCCTTAGGACTCATCTGGGGGCTATTCTCGGCCTTTACATACGTGCTCTATATCTTATTACCCATTGCCCTCATTAAACAGTACGGGAGCCTTCCCGTCATCGGAATAGGGATGTTGCTATCGGGGATTCTTCTTGCACCATTTAGCGGAGTCGCACAGATGGACGTGGAATGGACACCAGAGATTCTTGGTGCGTTAGCAGGCATCATCCTTATCGGAACGGTCATTGCGTATACGATGTTCCTAAAAGGGGCGAGCATGGTAGGACCTGTGAAATCCAGCTTACTCGCCGCGATTGAACCCATCTCGGCAGTATTCTTCGCCTTCCTCATTATGAACGAGCAATTCTTTACGATTGACTTTGTCGGCATGGCGATGATACTAGCAGCCGTGATGCTTATCTCGGTCAAAGACTTAATCAAAGAACGCAGTAAAAAAGAACAAGGCGTACTCGACTAGAAACGATACGCTTAAACACTTGCAGGATAAAACTTGCAGGTGTTTTTCTTTTTCGTAAAAAAGAGAAGAAAATAGCAGTGAATGGTTGAAAGTGTACAAAATTAGAAGTTTTACAGAGAAAAACCTAGCAGAATAGAAAATAAGATTGATAAAACGTTTTAAAAAAAGGTACACTGGAGGTGTAGAAAAGTTCAAAGAAAGGAGAGAAAAACATGAAAAAATTAGAAGGAAAAGTAGCCATTATTACTGGAGCAGCAGTTGGACTCGGAAAGGGAATCGCAACGGTCTATGCTAAATACGGCGCGAAGATGTGCCTTGTCGACTTATTATCAGAAGTCGAAGAAACGGCGAAGGAATTAAGAGAAACCTACGGAGCTGAAATCGTGACGTATGTCGGGGACGTCTCAAATAAAGAGCATATGAAAGACGCAGCCAAGAAGGCAAAAGACGCCTTCGGGGAAGTGAATGTGGCTTGTTGCAACGCCGGGGTTTGTCGCTTGGCTCCATTTGAAG
>CAJPNA010000142.1 GCA_905371865.1 uncultured Carnobacterium sp. | reverse complement strand
TTCTTTAAAGAAATATCAGTCATGAACCCACCTCCTCTATTCTAATTTTACCATATTCATATAAAGACACAAAAAGGTGATTACTATAAGCGTAATCACCTTTTTATTAATGATATAAATTTGAGTAATCTTTAATACCACCGATTCTGTTTAGAGGCCATACAGTAAATACAGCTTTTCCTTCAATTGAAGCCTGATCGATAAAACCAATCATTCGACTATCCTTTGAAACTCCTCTATTATCTCCCATTACGAAGTATTTTCCTTCTGGAACTTTCTCTTCTCCAGTCAATTGTTTTAATGTGAAATCATCAATATAGACAGTCTTTTTATCACTATTTGAATTGATAAACGGCTGTTCTACCTGTTTCCCATTAATGTAAAGGACTCCTCCTTTAACTTCAACAGTGTCTCCAGGCATCCCTATTACTCGTTTAATATACTCTTTGTCTTCATCAGGTGCTTTCAAAATAACAACATCAAAACGATTAATACCACCAAGTTTTGACATAATCATATGATCACCGTTATGAAGAGTAGGATACATCGATTGCCCACTAACCGTAAATGGTCTTCCTACAAAAACGTATAAAAGAAACATAATAGTTGCTGCAACAATTATTGACCAAATCCAACTCACAATTTCCTCGATGATTGGATGAAGTTTTTTCTTTTGTTTACTCTTATCTTTTCGAGACTGAAGACGTCCTTCAATAGACGATAGGCTTGAATTTTCTAGTTGATTCTCTTCGTTCATTCCTATCCTCCTTATTGTAATGCTTTTACCGCAGCTTTATATTGCGTATCGTTTTTCTTCAATTCTTCACGAATTGCAGTCATTAAAGCTGATCCCGTTTGTTCATTCACTTCACCAGTTTCTGAGATTCCTTTTGATTTTTGGAACTGTTTTACTGCTTCAGTTGTTTTAGAATCAAAATATCCATCTGCTTTTACATCATATCCTAATCCTTTTAAGATTGTTTCGATGGTTTTAACATTATCAGATACAGAACCTTCTTTTACGACTTCACGAGTATCCACAATTGTAATGTTGTAGTATTCAGGCATTGATACCGCTTCGGTTGGTTCAATTCCTGTTTTGTGAATCCACGTTTCATTTGGAGTTAACCATTTAGCAGTTGTATATTTTAGCTCTGCGTTTTTTGAAACATCAACTACAGACTGTACGGTTCCTTTTCCGTATGTTTTGGAACCAATTAATTTTGCATTTGCAGATTCTTTAAGGGCTCCTGCTAAAATTTCAGACGCAGAAGCACTTCCTTCGTTCACAAGAAGCACATAAGGTTCTGTGATTTTAAAGGTACCATATTCTTTAGAAGCTTTATAGGCTGTAATTTTACCATTTCTATTTTCAATATTTAAAATAGTCTTGCCTTCTTCTACAAACATATTACTAATCGCTAATGCTTGGTCTAACAATCCACCTGGATTATAGCGCACATCAAAGATGAATTTCTTAACGCCTTTTTGACGTAAATCGGTAACAGCAGTTTCAACTTCTTGAGCCGTATTTTTAGCAAACGAGTTAATTTTTACATGACCAATCGCTGGATTTGTTTCATCAACAGTCCCTTTTACAGTCTCAATAGAAATTTTCGCTCTGGTAATTTTTACTTCTAACTCTTGACTTCCGCGTTGAATGGTTAAAGTGACATCTGTTCCAATTTCTCCACGAACTTTGGATACTACATAAGAAATACTTTTTCCTTCCATATCCTCACCATTAACTTTAAGAATCACATCATTTTCCTGTAATCCAATTTTTTGAGATGGTGTTCCTTCACGCGTATTACTAATAATCACTTTATTATTCTCAGATCTTAATTCCGCACCGATTCCTCCGAAAGAACCCGTTAGTGTTTCGTCTATCGCTGATGTTTCTTCATTCACCAAGTAGGTTGTATAAGGATCTCCAGCTGCATCACTCATTCCTTTTAAGGCTCCATTAATAAGATTATCTTTGGAGATGTTTTTATCCACATAACCGTTCATCAAAGTTTTATAGACTAATTCTATCTTACTTAAATCTTCGTTAGAGAGCACACCACTATTTGAATTTCCATTGGTAGTTTGCGTAGATTGCGTAGTTGAAGCTTGGGATTGTGGTGAAACTGTAAGAGTTGTGCCAAAGTAAGTTAAAGCAGCAGTGATCAGTACAGCCAGTATTAAAATCCAAACGGAAACTTTTTTTGACTCAAATCCTGTTTGAACAGCTCCTTGAGGTTTTGGATTATTTCCCATTCGGGTTCCTTCTTTCTATTCAAATTTTATGCACGAACTGTTTCTAACGCGATTTCCATCATGTCGTTAAATGTTTGTTCACGTTCTTGTGCAGTTGTTTCTTCACCTGTTAACAGATGATCACTAATGGTAAGAATTGCTAAAGCTTCTTTCTTATGTTGTGCTGCTAATGCATATAGTCCAGCAGCCTCCATTTCAACACATAGCATTCCATAATCCATTAATTTTTTCTTATCTAATTCTGCATTATAGAAGCGATCTGATGATAGTACGTTTCCAACGTGTACACCTACACCACGATCTTTCGCAAGATGATATGCTTTATCTAATAAATTAAAGCTTGCAATTGGAGCGAACGTTACTTGGTTATGAAAAATATTGTTGAAGATTGATGAATCTGTAGTAGCTCCTTGAGCTAATACAATATCACGAACCTTAACATTCTCTTGCATACCACCCGCAGAACCAATACGGATGATGCGTTCTGCACCAAATTCAGTATATAATTCATTCGCATAAATCATAATTGAAGGAATTCCCATTCCACTTCCTTGAACAGAAACACGTTGTCCTTTATAAAGTCCAGTATATCCAAACATATTTCGAACCGCATTATATTGTTCTACTTCAGTTAAATAATGCTCAGCAATAAATTTTGCACGTAATGGATCTCCTGGCATTAAAACTGATTCGGCAACTTGCCCTTTTGTTGCATTAATATGAACACTCATTGTTAAATCTCCTTTTCTGGGAACCCCCAATACTTATATATCCCCTATTTTACTATAAAATCTAATTAATGAAAACATAAAAATGCTCCTTTAAACCTTTCATAAGACGTATGAAAGCTTACTTAACAAACAATTCTTTAAAAGACTTTGGACAAATTTCATTATGAAGCCTATAATTAGAGACATAGAAAGGAGCGTGTTTCTATGAAAGAATCAACTCTCAAAAAAAAACGAAAAGTCCAATCGATTAAGTCAGAAATTATCGGAGAAGTCCTTAATGCTCTCACTCATGGTATTGGAGTTGCATTAGCCATTACTGCACTTGTACTTCTCTTAATGAAGGCTGTGGCAGTCAATAATACCACGCAAATCATCGCTTTTAGCGTGTATGGAGCTTCACTTATTTTACTATTTTTAGCATCAACGCTCTATCATAGCTTTAAATTTACAAAAGCAGCAAAAGTATTTCAACGAATTGATCACTCTTCGATTTATTTATTAATTGCCGGGACTTATACCCCATTCTGTTTAATCGGAATTGGCGGTCAAGAAGGTTTAATATTCTGTATTGCTATTTGGATTTTTGCTATTGGTGGTGTCATCATCGAAGCTTTCTTTTTAGAGAAATTCTCTAAGATTTCAGTTTTTCTTTACCTAGCAATGGGATGGGTTTCCATTTTTACCTTGAAGCCATTATACGAAAGCATGGGTTGGGGAGGAATTCTCTATCTCTTCTTGGGAGGATTAAGTTACTCTCTTGGTACAATCTTCTACAAGCGTAAATATCATAATTTTTATCATGTGATTTGGCATATTTTCGTTCTAGCAGGAGCTATCTTTATGTTCCTTGCAATCTTCAAATATTTATAAAGCAAAAAAATCTCTTAGATTTTTTATCTAAGAGATTTTTCTTTTTCGATTAATTAGCATTGAATGTCATTTTTACATGAACCAGTTTCAACATATGCTTTTAAGTTTTCAAAACTTGTTTCAACCATGTTTAATACTGCTTCATCAGTGTAACTACCCATATGAGGTGTTAATAACACACGAGGGTACATTTCAACTAATTTACGGATAGCAGGATTTGCGATTTCTTGACCACGTAAATTTTTGAAGAATACTTCACTTTCTCCTTCTAATACATCTAAACCAACACCACGTAAGTGACCTGATTCTAGCGCTTCAATGATAGCATCGATATCTTGTAATTCACCACGAGCAGTGTTTACTAGGATAGCACCTGGTTTCATTTTGCTTATGAACTCTTTAGTGATTACCTTTCCGTTTGCTGGAATGTAAGGAGCATGAATTGAAACCACGTCTGATTTTGCTAATAACTCATCTAATGAAACTTGAGTACAGATATGATCAACACCTTCTTTAGGGAAAGCATCGTAAGCTAATACGTTAGCGCCTAAACCTTTGAATA
>CAJPNA010000141.1 GCA_905371865.1 uncultured Carnobacterium sp. | reverse complement strand
AAGAATCCCAAAAAATACACTTAGTTTTGCAATAGACTCATAATTTCTACTTATTTTTATTTTTTGTACTAGACCAATGATGAACATGACCGAATAAATAAGACAGATACCAGCCGTAATCTCAAAATGAGAAATATAGTTGACTAGAAATAACTCGCCGGTAAAAATACCTGATATCTGTAATAATAAACCAATCAACGCCAACACTAGTTGAATCGAACTAAGAAATCGCATTTCCCTACTCTCGTTAAAATCAGAATGAATCTTCATTTGGTCACGTAGTAAAAAGTAATTACCGAAAAAGATAATAAGAAAATCTATAAGAAAGAAAGGTAACAACACAAATAGTGCGAGACCAGACGAATAGTAAACCATATGGTATAAAATATTATAAATAAAGTACCCTAACAGTACTAAAGAAAGTTTAATAAAACTAATCTTTTCCTCTTTCATACGCAGACCTCCATAACTTCCTATAAGGATTATATCATACCGTAAAGAAAACCTTACAAAATCATTAATAGATTCAACTTGCAAAAACACGTGAATTATTTCATACTAATCTTACAGAAATTTAAAAGGAGAAAACTATGATTTATAAAATCACGATTTGGATTGTTCGTGGACTGTTAGTTCTATTAAACGGTTTTGCTGACTACAAAGGTAGAGAAAAATTACCAAAAAATACGGGTTACGTACTGGTAGCACCCCATCGATCTTGGTTAGATCCCGTTATGATGGCCATTGCAGTATATCCTCAACCACTTGTTTTAATGGCAAAACAGGAGTTGTTTAAGCCCAAACCATTCGCTTGGTTTATAAAAAAACTTGGAGCATTCCCTGTAAACCGAGATAAGCCAGGACCAAGCGCGATTAAGTATCCTGTGCAGCAAATTAAAGAGAATCAAAAAGCCCTTGTTATCTTTCCAACTGGAACACGGTACTCAAATGAAATGAAAGGCGGCGCAGTAACCATTGCGCGTCTTGCTAAAGCACCGATTGTACCTATGGTCTATCAAGGTCCACTTAGTTTAAAAGACATTCTCAAACGTAAAAAAATGCATGTGAGAATTGGTGAACCAATTTATATCGCAGATCAAAAACTAACAAAAGAAGAAATCGCTAATTACGATCAAGTGCTTATCCAAAAATTTGACGAACTTGATAAAGAAATTGATCCAAATTATGTATATGAATTACCAGTAAAAAAATAACGTGATACCGTATACGGTATCACGTAAAAAACCATCGGAGTATTCCGATGGTTTTTTGACTTTATTTTTTAGCTCTTTTTTTAGCTTGTGCTTTCATTGAAGCAGCAATTTGACGAACTTTTTGTTCAGATGGTTTTTGACCCATTTGAGTCATCATGCTACGAATCATATCTTCATCAAATGGTGGGTTTTCTGCGAAGTAATTCATCATTGTACGACGTGCGATAAAGAAACCACCGATCGCACCTGCGATTGCAGCAAGAATCACGATTAAAATCCATGCTCCTGTTGACATTTGGCTTTCTCTCCCTTCAATATGTGTATCCTTAACTATTGTACTAAATTATGAAGAAAATGAAAAGCCTTGCGGTAAAGTTTCCATTAGTTAATTTCATAAATTATAGATACTTGGAAAATTAATGAACTAAACTTTTCGCTAACACATAGTTTCCTAATGTAGCAGACCCATTATTCTCAACGGCAGGTGTTACAATAAAATCCTTCACTGGTGGTGTTGGTACATATCCGTTTAGTAATTCCTCAAACATGCGATGAACGCGTTCCACCATATGATTTTGAGCCATTACTCCTCCACCGAATACGATTTTTTCAGGACGGAAAGTTAGTGTTGCTTGAATGGCTGCTTGAGCAATATAACTTGCCTGAACATCCCATACATCACTCGTAATATCTATATGTTCCCCACGAACTCCAGTACGTGCTTCTAAACTTGGACCAGCAGCTAGACCTTCAAGACAACCTTTATGGAAAGGACAAACACCATCGAAGTTATTAGCAACATCAATCGGATGCTTACAAACATAAACATGTCCCATCTCAGGATGACTGGTGCCTCCAATAAATTCACCTCGTTGAATTATACCCGCACCAATTCCAGTACCGATTGTGTAATAGACAAGCGTTTCGATATTCTCTCCACGATTGTTACGAGCATAGACTTCTCCATACGCAGAACTGTTTACATCAGTTGTAAAATAGATAGGCACATCTACTCTTTTCTTTAATGTTCCAACCACGTCCACATTTGCCCAATTAGGTTTTGGGGTTGTTGTGATATAACCATATGTTTTCGATTTTGGATCTACATCAATTGGTCCAAATGATCCGATTCCAATCGCTGTTAGATTTTTGAACTTAGCAAAAAAATCTGCCGTTTTCTTTAATGTTTCTTGTGGAGTTGTCGTTGGAAATTGAAGTTCCTCAACTGTGTTAAATTCTTCATCAGCTACTGCACAAATAAACTTTGTACCGCCAGCTTCTAAACTTCCATATAAGTTTGTCATAGGCCTTTAGCTCCTCATTTATTTTATATTATTGTATCATATTTCAACCTAAAAAAAGAAGACGAACCTATTTAAAATAAGTTCGTCTTATTCCGTTAATAAACCTTATGAGGCTTCTACCAATCGGTGAATCCATTTTCCTGAGAACACTCGTTTTAATCCAATTACTGCTTTACATAGTTCTTCAGCTCCAGCACAGATTACGACCAGTTGTACTGGAAAATGCCAAATTGCAGCTGCAAGTAATGCTAACGGAACGCCCACTAGCCACACACAAGCCATTTCGAGTTTCATGCCGTATTGTGTATCGCCTCCACCACGTAAAATACCGACAAGAATAATTGAGTTTAAGGTTTTAAATACAAAAATAATTCCCATAATTTGAAGCAATTGCATTCCTAGTTCAAATACCTCTGGGCTTAAATGAGCAAACATTAATAAAGTCCATTGCGGGGTCAAACTTTGAATAGCTCCAATGACTACTCCGATGACAAGAGAAATAATTAAAAATCGTTTCGCTTCCTGTTGAGCTTGTTCCAGTTCATTTCGTCCAACTCGGTTTCCTAACATAATGCTACAACTACTACCCACTCCACGCACCAGAATAAATGATAAATTTTGTACAGCAACAGCAACTTGAACGGCTGCGGTTGCTTGAGTTCCTACCATTGCGTAAGCGGCACTATAAAAGACTTGTCCTAATGCCCAGAAAGTTTCATTAACAATTACCGGGAATGTTGTTACCCAAAAACTCATCCAAAGACCTTTTGAAATTTTAGACCAATAGCGACCAATTGGTAAATGAATTGGTCCGCTATAAAAACTCACAACTCCAAAGAGAACACCCACTTCAACCATACGAGCAATTAAAGTCGCAACAGCAGCTCCAACAACTCCCAGTGCAGGTGCTCCAAATTTACCAAAGATAAAGACATAGTTAAAGAAAGCATTCGTGATAAAACTACAAATGGTGGCAACTAGAGGAATTTTTGGACTTCCTGTCGTACGAAGTGCATTTGTCATCGCAAAACTCCAAGCTGTAAATACATAACTTAAAGCAGCTACTCGTAAGTAATCTCCTCCAGCTTGAACAACAAGCGGATCCTGAGTAAATAAACGCAAGATTTCTTGAGGAAATAGGATACCAAGAAGCATAAATACAACACTGACAGCGGTGGATAGCAGTAAACTCATCTGATTAACCGCTTGAACTTTCTTTGTATCTCGAATTCCCCAATATTGAGAGAAGAGAACTGCAGACCCTGTATGAATCCCAAAACAGATTAACGTAAATAGGAAAAATACCTGATTTGCAAGCCCTACACCCGCAATACTCGCATCTCCCAGAGAAGAAATCATTATTGTATCTAATGTATTTAAGAAAGACGTTAATAAGCTTTGAAGAGATACAGGAATTGCAATGGCAAGCATTTTCCGATAAAAATGTTGGCGTTCTTTATCCATTCATAATCTCCTTTCAAATTCAAAGTAAAAAGGCGCACTGAACGCCTTTTTACAACTCATTATTTTTCTTCTTCGTTTAAGTTTAGAACCGACATGAAAGCTTCTTGTGGAACTTCAACAGACCCCACTTGCTTCATACGTTTCTTCCCTTCTTTTTGTTTTTCTAATAATTTACGTTTACGAGAAACGTCTCCTCCATAACATTTTGCAAGTACGTTTTTACGGAGAGCTTTAATATTGGTACGAGAGAGAATCTTATTTCCAATAGCCGCTTGAATAGGAACTTCGAATTGCTGACGTGGAATTAAAGTTCTTAATTTTTCTGTGATGGCTTTACCACGTCCATAAGCAAAGTCTTTATGAACAATAATACTTAAAGCATCCACTACTTCACCATTTAACATGATGTCCATCTTCACTAAATTACTTGGTCTGTAACCAATTAAATCATAA
>CAJPNA010000140.1 GCA_905371865.1 uncultured Carnobacterium sp. | reverse complement strand
CACGAGTATGAAAAGATGTATGTGGTTCGTCCTCAATTCTTTATCCAGTTGATTGGACTCTTGCGTAATGCGGCGCTTAATTCCCTTAAATACAAGCAGGAGTTAGCGCTTGTTCGTGAGCAGAATATCGATATTACCCATTTTGAGGAAGACTTAGATGCCTTCAAAGTAGCTTTTGCCAAAAACTACAACTCAGCTTCGACCAACTTTGGCAAAGCTATCGATGAAATTGATAAAGCAATTAGGCGTATGGAAGAAGTCAAGAAGTTCCTGACAACATCCGAAAACCAACTCCGCCTCGCTAATAACAAATTGGAAGATGTTTCGGTTAAAAAATTGACCCGAAAAAATCCAACCATGAAAGCGAAGTTTGAAGCGTTGAAGGGGGAGTAAGAAAGCAGTGGAAAATGAATTATTAGTGTTGAATGCAGAAGAAGTATATGAGTCTGAAAATTTAAACTACGATGAGTTAGAAGAACTACTGGAACAACAATTTACAACTGAGTTTTCTAATCTTGAAAAATTAGAATTGGAATGTAAAGAAATTAGTTCCCCAGATAAATTAGGGGATGCTATTTTAGATGAAATATGGAATCAATTTGCGAATCAAATTGGTTTGGATATGACAAGTGATGCGCTTCTTAAGCAGTATAATGATAAGCATCCTAATGGTTATACAAAAAAAGAGGGTGCTACAATAATGGATGATAAAAGGTATACTGATACAAATAATGCTATGAAAGAAAAGCAAAAATCAGGAAACTTGAAGGATGAATACACCGGAAAAACATTAAAAGTAAATGAAAAAGCTAATTTAGATCACGTTGTAGCACGTAAACAAATTTTTGAAAATCCTTGGAGAAAGATTGCTGATATAGAAACTGCGGATTTAGCAAACAAATCAGAAAATTTTGCTGCAACAAACGAATCACTCAATAAAAGTAAAGGAGCAAAATCCAATAGTGAATATATAAAGAATAGAGAAGCTAGGGAAAAAAATCTCAAGGATCAAGTCAAAAGAGCTAATGAGAAGATTGATAAGAAGAATATCTCAGATGCAGAAAAGAAAAATCTTAAATCTAAAAATGAAAAAAGATTAAATGATAAATTAGCAGCTGATTCGAAGAAAATGCTCAAAGCTGAGAAAATAGCGAAGAAAGCTATCAATAAGGATATTGCAAAGAATGCTTCTGTCAGAATGGCCAATAAAGCTGGTAAAGACGCGGTTAAAGCTATGTTTGTTGCTGCTCTATTTGGAATGTTAAAAGAAATAATGAATGCTTTAATCCGTTTTTTCAAATCTAAAAAACGTTCGTTTGATACATTCTTAGATGAAATGAAAAATGCACTTCATTCCTTCTTTGGTAAAATTAGAGATTTTATCAAAGTAGGTATTGATAGTTTTGTTGGGAGTATCGTGGGAGAAATTATTGGAGCTTTCGCTCAAAAGCTGAAAAAGTTACCAAACTTGATTAAACAATTATTTGGTTCTATCAGAGAAAGCATTTCTTATTTATCTAACCCTGAAAATCAAACACATTCTACAGCAATTAAGATAGCTCACATTTCAAAAATTATTACTTCTGGTTTAGTTGCTGTAGGAGCGCTGTTTTTAGGAGAATATTTTGAACTGTTCTTAAATAAGATACCAGGAATGAATTTCAAAATAAAACTTCTAGGAACAATTGCTAATATTTTAGGGATGTTCTTTGCAAGTTTACTAACTGGAATCTTGGGAGCGATAATCATTAACGGACTTGATCAATTTATTTCAAAAAAATTAATTGAGGAAAATCAAAAGCAACAAGCTAATAAGAAGAACGAATTGTTAAGAATTCAGGAAGTCCAAATTTTTGTTGCTGAGCAGAATGTTGCTGTTAAGAGAAATGATATCTTCAGTAAGATGGCTAAGAATCATCAAAAACTAAGAGAACTACTTGGTAATGTTCAAGAGGAGTTTTCTAATTCAAAGATTGATTTCAAACAACGATTATTAGCTAATGAAATGTACCTTGATGAAAAGCAAAGTGAACTTGAAGAAATGCAAAGTGCATTAAACGATTTATTATAGGAGAATGTTATGTCAGAAGAATTAGAGATTCAGGTTTTAGCAAAGTCTGAAAGATTTAATGAGAAAAAAGAAGCGTTGAAAGCTTTTAGTGAAGAAATTCCAGAACAATCAGATTTACCAACAGTCCCACAAGACGATCCTATGCTAGGATTTATTGGCATGGAATATGATGTTAAAGGTAAGGATTTAAACGCTCTCACTGATGCTGTTCAAAATAGAATGATAGAACAAAATAAGCATATTAAAAAAATTATTCAGGAATTTAATACCATTTACGAAACATTTCAAATATTGGATGATGAGTATATTCAAAGCATTTCAAAGTCTTTGATTGCAGCCAAAGAGGCAAATAGTAAAGCTATACAGGGGTTGCACGAGATAGAAGAATATCAAACAGGTAATAAAAAACTTTTAGATGACGTTTTTAAACAGAATAAAGATTTAATTGATATATTGAAGAAACATCATAAAAAGCTAGAAGAGTTAGAACAACTTGAAGATAAGCAAAGTGAAATTCAAATTGAAATTGATAGTTTAAAAGCGAAGCTAAAAACATTAGTAAAAATAGAAAATAGTTTTAACGATTTGCATTTACAAGTTGAAGAAACGCAAAATGATCTTAAAAACGCTGTAGATAAGATGAATGTTCGATTGATAGAGGAAGGAAAAAATCTTACTTTAACTGTCGAGAAATTTCAAATTAAATTAGAGGAAAAACAAAAAGAGATTAGTTTCCTTAGAAAAGGATTCTATACCTTAGGAATCTTATTCGTTCTAATAGTATTATTTCTGTTATTTAAAGGAATGTAGATGATAAGTGAAACATATTTAAAACTGTTAAAATCGGAAGTGAAGAAAATTGATGATTTAACAAATAATTCTTTTGAATTTGAGACTGTTCTTCAAGAAATTGTTGATGATAAAAAGTATTCGGCATTAGAGTTTATAAAACGTTTAGGTAATTCGTCAAATAATGATAGATTTCCTAAGATTAAAGATAGACAAACTAGTATTTTAGAATTATTGTATAAATATCTTGGTTCTAGATTTATAGATAGTGAGTACGCTTTTTTAAAAGAAATAAATACCAAATCATTTGAGGAGCTGTCCGATGAATTAAACTCCTTGATAGGATTAGAAAATGTAAAGAAAGAAATAGAAGACCTAGTAATCTTTAACAAAGTTCAGAAAAACCGAGAAAAGATTGGGTTAAAAAAAACTAATAGAACAATGCATATGGCTTTCCTAGGGAATCCGGGTACAGGTAAAACAACAGTTGCTAGAATTGTTGGTAATATGTACCGTTCTCTAGGAATACTAAGCAAAGGTCATTTTATTGAAGCAACTAGAACTGATTTAATAGCTGAATACCAAGGTCAAACAGCTTTAAAAGTTAAAAGACTGATCCAAAAAGCTAAGGGTGGCGTTTTATTTATTGATGAAGCTTACAGTATTACTGAAAACGATAAAAGTGATAGTTATGGTCGAGAGTGTTTAACTGAGTTAACCAAAGCATTAGAAGACTATCGTGATGATTTAGTTGTTATTGTAGCAGGATATGATGATTTAATGAAAAAGTTTTTTGAATCTAATCCTGGGTTAAAATCAAGATTTAATTATTTTATTACGTTTGAAGATTATACTGTGGACCAAATGTTTGGTATTTTTCTATCATACTGCAAGAAAGAAGATTACATTTTACAAGAGTCAGCTACAGAGAAATTAAAAAAGTATCTTGAACAACAAAGTGATATTTCCAAAAATAAAAATGCAAATGGTCGATTTGTAAGAAATGTATTTGATAAAATAATTATGAATCAAGCAAAACGTTTAAGTAACCTTTCTTTGGCTACAAAAGAGAACTATGTAACAATTCTTGAAGAGGACATATTTTAATTGAATTAGAAAGCAACACATGAACGGTATTATCAACTTAAAAAAAGAAGCGGGGATGACCTCGCATGATGCGGTTTTTAAACTGCGTAAGATTTTGGGAACTAAGAAGATTGGTCATGGTGGGACCTTGGATCCGAATGTGGTGGGTGTTTTGCCCATTGCGGTTGGCAAGGCGACCCGCATGGTCGAGTTTATGCAGGATGAGGGCAAGGTCTATGAGGGGGAAATCACTCTTGGTTATTCCACAACGACCGAGGATGCTAGTGGGGAAGTGGTCGCAGAGACACCCGTTTTGTCTCCCTTGGATGAAACCATTGTCGATGAAGCCATTGCGAGTCTGACTGGGCCTATTACTCAGATTCCACCTATGTATTCGGCTGTCAAGGTCAATGGTCGTAAGCTCTATGAGTATGCGCGTGCAGGTCAGGAAGTGGAGCGTCCAGAACGTCAGGTGACTATTTATCAATTTGAACGGACAAGTCCGATTTCTTATGA
>CAJPNA010000139.1 GCA_905371865.1 uncultured Carnobacterium sp. | reverse complement strand
CCGGTAATATGAATCGTTTCACCAAACTGTTTCGCCTGAACTAAAGCATTTTGTCCAGTTGTCGCATCTAAAACTAATAAAGTCTCATCTGCCCCAGTTTCAATTTCACGAGAGATGATGCGATTCATCTTTTCTAACTCTTTCATCAAGTTCACTTTATTTTGAAGACGTCCCGCTGTATCGATTAATAAATAATCAAAGTTTTCTTCTTTGGCCTTTTTAATCGCATCAAAGACAACTGAAGAAGGATCGCCACCTTCTTTACCTGCAACAACAGGAACTCCGACACGTTCACCCCAGACTTCCAACTGTTGAATGGCTCCAGCTCGGAATGTATCTCCTGCAGCAAGTAAAACTTTGTTACCTTCTTGCTTCAGTCTCCACGCGATTTTACCAATCGTTGTTGTTTTACCAACACCATTGACTCCAACAAACATTAGAACTGTTGGACGACCTTCCACTTTTTTAAGCACTGATAAATTATCTTCGCCTTTTTCGTAAATGTCGACCATCTTCTCAATGATGACTTCTTTGACTTGGCCAGAAGTTGTAGCATTTTTTAAACGAACTTCATCTCTTAAGGCGTCCGTAATCGCCAAAGTCATCTCAAAACCTACGTCTGAAGAAATAAAAGTCTCTTCTAAATCTTCAAAGAAATCTTCATCGATTTCTCTGAAGTCTGCAAGAAATTCATTCAATCGTTCTGAGAAACTGCGACGCGTTTTTTCCATCCCTTTGTCATATTTTTCAATTACAATTGATTCTTTCTTTTCCTCATGTTTAATGACTTCGTCTTCACCAGTAAAGGCACGTTTAATTCGATCAAATAATCCCATATTTTCCCCTCACTTTACGCTTGTTTATTCATTTTTATAATATGGTAAATAGCCTTAGCAACTCCTGAATCCTCATTCGTTGCTGTTACATATTTTGCTACATCTTTGACTTCTTTTGAGCCATTGCCCATGGCTATTGGATAACCGACAACTGTTAACATTGGTAAGTCATTTTCCTCATCACCACATGCTGCCATTTCATCCAGTGAGATTCCTAGAATATCTCCTAACATCTTTAAGCCATTTCCTTTTGAAACATGTTTTGGAACAACTTCTAATAAAAATGTTCTTGATTTCATACAGTTGAAGCGTTTGAAGAATTCTTGTGGTAATTTTGCAATTCCTTCATCCAAGATGTCTTGAGCGATACAAAGAACAGCTTTATTAAAGATATGTCCCTCTTCGAAATCTTCTGGATTCTTTTGTTCAAACGTAATTGGATGTGGTAATGTATTATAAATTGACGGACGTCCTTCTGGAGGCGTTGGCTCATAAGCTCTCACCGTATCAATCATAACTAATGGAAGCCCTACTTTTGTCACTTCTTCATGGCAATACTTCATATCTTCTACAGTATGTCCTGTTTGATAGACGATTTCTCCATATTTTGTTTTTTGAATCAAACCGCCATTAAAGTTAACTGCGTAATCATCGTCCCCCATCAGGTCTAATTCTTCAAGCAAATGAACAATACTTACAATTGGTCGACCCGTACAAAGAACTACTTTAATCCCATTTTCTTTGGCTAATTTAATAGCTTTTTTATTTTCTTCAGTTATCTTCTTTTCACCAGTTAATAATGTTCCATCTAAATCTAGTGCAATTAGTTTAATCAATTATAAAACTCCTTTAAGCATTTCTGCTTTCATTATACGCACAGTGAACGTATCACTTATAGTATACCATAAAATAAACCATTCGTATTATAAAATAAGAGGCAGCGCGTATGGGCTACCTCTTACTCTTATTTCACGTCTTCTGATTCGTCAAAGTCTTCAAACTTAACGGATGCGAGTTTTGAAACTCCAGATTCTTGCATGGTTACCCCATACAATACATCCGCTTCTTCCATCGTACCACGACGGTGCGTAATCACGATGAATTGCGTACGATTTGTAAATTCTTTTAAGTAACGACCGTAACGCGCTACGTTTGCCTCATCCAGTGCTGCTTCAACCTCATCGAGTAAGCAGAACGGAACTGGCTTCACTTCTAAGATTGCAAATAGTAATGCAATCGCCGTAAAGGCACGTTCTCCCCCAGAAAGTAAGCTGAGTGATTGCAGTTTCTTGCCGGGTGGTTGAGCAATAATCTCAATTCCTGTTTCCAATAAGTTATCCGGATCTGTCAACTCAAGAGTTGCACGTCCACCACCAAATAAGCGTGGGAATGTGCGCTCAAATTGAGTACTTACCGCATCAAATGTTATCTTAAAGCGAGTGGTTACTTCCTCGTCCATTTCTGTAATCGTTTCTTCCAGGGTTTGTTTTGCTTCTAGTAAATCTTGTTGTTGCGCTGTTAAGAATGTGAAACGTTCTTGTACCGCTTCAAACTCTTCAATCGCCAACAAGTTTACAGCCCCCATTTGTTCGATTTGTTGTTTTAAACTACGAACGAGTTTCGAAGCTTCTTCAATCGACATATCAAGTGTTGTTTTGGCAATCGCTGCTTCAAACGTTAATTCGTATTCTTCACTCAAGTACGTCAATTTTTGGTCAATCGAGATTTCAAATCGGTTTGCTTTCGTTTCTAATCGTGTTTGATTTTTCAACTGATCTTGTAATTGATGTTGTGCTTGTGTTCTAGCAGCTTCTGATTGTTTTACATGAATTTCTAGTGCTGAACGCTCCTCACGTAATTCCTTAATCAGTGTATCTAATTCATCCACTTGACCTTTTAACGCATCAAACTCTTCTTGAATCTTCGCATAAATCGCTTCGTCTTCCTCTTGGTTACGAGACTGTTCCGATTTCTTAGAATGTAATAATTCAATTTGATCTTCTAAACGAGTTTTTTGAAGTTTCGTTTGATGAATTTCACGTTTTTCTTGGTTAAATTGCTCTTGTACACGAGCACGATTTGTACCAAGTTCTTGCAATTCTTTTTGTTTTTCTTGAATTTGTTGAGTTTTATCTTCATTCGATAATTGAAGGTAATCCAATTCTTTTTTCAAGGATGCATTTGCTTTTTGAAGAGCCACTAATTTCTCATGGTTTTCAACGTATTGCTCTTCTAATTGCTCATATGCTTCAATGAGTTCATCCATTTCAAATTGGTTTGCTTGTTGAATACGTTCGTGTTTTTGAACTTCTTCAAGCGCAAATCTTGATTGGAATTCTAGTTGGTTGAGGGTTTGTTCCAATCGAGTATGACTTTCATTTAATTCGCGATACTCTTCTTCTAGCTTGTTCTTTTCAGCTGTCACTTTTTGGAACTGTGCTGACAATTTTTCATATTCAGTCTTTGCTTCTTCAAATTGCTTCGTCACTGTTTCTAACTGACTGTTACGTCGAACGAGTGATTGTTGTCCAGAGTTCTTAGAAGCTCCCCCCGTCATCGAACCGCCCGCGTTTACGACATCCCCTTCAAGTGACACAATACGATAGCGATAACCAAGTTGTTTTGCTAATTGTTGCGCTACTTGCAAGTTTGTTGTTACAAGCGTTGTTCCCAGTAAGTTCTTGATAATCGAAGCATATTTTTGTTCTGTTGACACAAGTTCACTTGCGATACCAATAAAGCCGTCCACTTTTTTAGCTTGATTCATAACTGCGTCAGGTACTTGTTTTTCTTTAATAATCGATAATGGTAAGAATGTTGCACGTCCTAGACGATTCGTTTTCAAATACGTAATCGCTTTGGCAGCAGCCTTCTCGTCTGTTACAACGATATGTTGGCTCGTCGCTCCTAGCGCGATATCGATGGCTGTCGTTAATTTCTCATCCACACGAATAAGTTCTGCTACGGAATTGACAACACCTGGTAAATCCGATTTATGCTTTAGAACTTCACGAACGCCTTGATAGTAACCAGCATAATCTTCAGATACTTGTTTCAAGCTTCGAACGGTTGCTTGTAATTGTTGAAGATGACGTTCCTTTTCTATCCCTTCATTAGAAAGAATAGAGTGTTGCTCATTGATTTTTGATAATTTTTCTTTTAGAGCTAGAATCTGTTTTTCAGAACTTGCTTTTTCTTTTGTGAGTTCTTCAATTTTTTCAACGAATTGATTTGCTTTTTCTTCTAAATTTCTGTGTTCTTCATCAAAGGAATCAAAACGTTCTGTCATTTTCTCTTGAGTGTTTTGGTTTACTTCCATAGACTTCTCAAGGTTCTTCTCTTGGTTGAGTAAGCGTGAGATTTCTTGTAATTGCTCAATATAACGATTTTGAAGTTCTTTAACGCTTTCCTCGTTACTTTGACTTAATTGGTCTAATTCTTGGACTAATTGACTCCAAGCCTCTTCTACGTTCTTTAATTCAACCTTACGTTCTACTTGATTCTTTTCAAGAAAAGCTAATTTTTCTTCCACTTCTTCTAACTCACGAAGAGCAGCAGCTAGTGCTTCTTGATTTTCCTCATCGCTACGTTCTGCAAATTGGCGACGTTGCTCGAAGACTTTACGTTGACCATCGAGTTGCTCTACTTTTTGGATTAATTCTACGTATTCCTCTTGCTTTGCATCGAGGTCTTCATTAC
>CAJPNA010000138.1 GCA_905371865.1 uncultured Carnobacterium sp. | reverse complement strand
AAGAGTAAGCAAGATTAAAACACAATCAATTTAATTCATTCTATTAAAACATCTATATACATCTATTTGATGAATCCTACATCAATAGTCTATCTAATAGTCTCATCATTCAATTCATTTAAGCCTACATTTTACGTTATGAAAACAAATGAAAACAATATCTTGTATTGAACGCGTGTTCGTAACAACATGTAGGGGATACCCCATGTGAAAATTTCACAAAGAAAAAATATATTTAGACCGCGCCCCTCCTTAGCTTACACAAACTCCCCTTAATTTTATTTTCCACTTTGGGGGCAAAATCACATACATACAACAATAAAATTGAAAGGTGGTGATAACATGGGAAACCTTGCTAAACCAATAAATTTAACAGTTTTAAATGGTAAAAAATCTAAGCGAAGTAATGAAGAAATTCGCAGGCGAAAAGAGAATGAAAAAGCCTTAAAAGTGGCAAAAGATAAGCTAAAACCTCCAAGTTGGTTAGGAAAAATTGCAAAAAAAGAGTTCAAATATATAGTTGATGAAACAAAATCAATAGAATTACTTACTAATTTAGACGTTCACACTTTAGCGGTATATTCAAACGTTTATGAACAGTATGTAATCTGTAACCAACGATTGTTAGATGATGGAATCATTGTAGAAGCGAATAAAGCATCTGAAACAGTGGTTGCTGCACATCCATTATTTGTTAAACAAGCACAATTATTTGACCAGTTGCGGAAAATGCAAACAGACCTAGGGTTATCTCCATCGTCTAGAGCAAAACTTGCACTTCATTCTGCATTAACTCCAGATAAATCGAAAGAGGAAATGGAGTTTGATAATGTATGAGTACTTTAAAAGAACTATTAATCCAACATAGTAAAAATGCAATTGATTCTAAATTCGGACATTGCCAGAAAGAGAAATGGGCTTATATGCGTTTTTTACGCGATATAGAGCGTGAGAACACGGATGAGTTTCCTTATGTGTTCGATGAAGAAAAAGCATTGCGTTTCCTAAGGTGGATGACAAACTTCAAGCATAGTAAAGGTGTATTAGCAGGTCAGAATATAGACCCTGCCCCTATTCAAATATTCAATTTTGGGAATATATACGGTTGGGTGCACAAAGATACTGGATACAGACGATTTACGACATCCTATTGGCAAGTAGCACGTAAGAATGCAAAGACACAATCGAACGCGTGTGTAGCTAGTTATGAATCGAGTGCATTTGGAGAACCTTATGCTGAAGTATATATCGGTGCTACAAAAACAGAACAATCAAAGATATTGTGGAATGAAACAGACATACAAATCCGCAATAGTGCTTTCAAGGATAAGTTTAAGAAAGCATACGGGAAAATCACTCATGAAAAATCAGGCGGATTTATTCAAGCGTTATCGCAAGAAGCAGGAAAAACTGGTGACGGTTTAAACCCTCAATGTGGACTTATAGATGAATACCACGCACATAAAACATCCGAGATTTACGAAGTCCTTAAATCTGGACAAGTAGCAAGACCGCAACCGTTGATTAGTATTATTACCACAGCAGGATTCGACTTATCCAATCCATGCTATTCGGAAGAATATAAATACGTGACTAAATTATTAGACCCTGATGATGATACGGAAAATGATTCCTATTTCGCTATGGTAAACGAATTAGATGAAGGGGATGATATTAAAGACGAACGTAACTGGATAAAAGCAAATCCTATTGTAGCAACAACTGAAGAAGGCATGAGATTCTTACGTGAACAATTACGTATTGCGTTAGACGTACCCGAAAAAATGCGTAGTTTCTTAACAAAAAACATGAATATATGGGTAGATATGCCTGAAGCAGGCTATATGGATATGGGGAAATGGAACAATGTAGAACTGGAAGAAGACGATTTTGCCGAGTTTTCAAAAGAAGCAAATGTATATCTAGGATTCGACTTATCCATGACTACTGACTTAACATCTATCGGTTTAATTGCACGTAAAGGTGCAGAATATCGAGTAAAACAACTATCATTCATGCCGAGCGATAAGTATTACGAACGCTTAACTAAAGATAAAGCAAGATGGGATTTATTTAGAGATAGGGGAGAATTGATAATAACTGATGGTTCTGTAGTGGATTATACAATAGTAAAATCGTACATTATGAAATTTTACAAAGAATATAACGTGCAAGAAGTATGTTACGACAAGTGGAACGCGATTCAATTAGTGTACGAGTTGGAACAAGAAGGGCTGACAATGGTTGAAATTGAACAGTCTATCCGAATGCTATCAGACCCAACAAAGAAATTCAGAGAAGCAGTTTATGGTAGGTTTTTAAAACATTACGGAGATAAATTGTTGAAGTGGAGCATGGGCAATGCACGATTAGCAGTAGATGCTTCTGAAAACGTGAAGATTACGAAAGCAAAAAGTGTAGAGCGTATAGACCCTGTTGCTGCGTTAATCAATGCGTTTAAACGTGCAAGTGAATCTCAACTAGCGGAAGATTTAAACAGTTTAATATTAAGTGACGATTGGGGGTTTTAGATTGAAATATTACGATATTATTTTCCTGATAGGAATGCTGATTATTATAGGCACATCGTTTTATATAGGCTTAATTGTTGGTCTATATACAACGGGTGCTTATTTAAGTTTATTCGGAATCTTATTAGCGAATAACCACAAAGAAAGGGGGTGATATATGAATGTTAGAAAGTATAATCCCTAAAAAGGTAGTAGACGGTGTTGCTAGTGGTGAAGTTGGTTGGGAGACCGCATTTAAGTACCTAATCAACAACGAAGTGACTAGCGGAAAGATTGCTCCCACAGCAAACAATGCCACACGATTTTCTACTGTATATGCGTGTATTAACGTTCTAGGAGACGATATCGCAAAACTACCGTGGAAGTCATATAAACAATCGAAAAACAAAATTGAGAAGGATTCATCGAGCGATGTATCACACGTATTAAACGTGCGACCAAACCGCTTTATGAATCCTTTTGTGTATAAAAAATTAATCGTTACGGATGTATGCACATACGGTAACCACTATTCGTACATTTCTTTCAACAAAAAGGGAGAAATCGAAGAATTGATTCCTTTAGACCCGTCAACTGTTCAAGTTGTAATCGATAGAAAAACTAGAGAATACGGTTATCAAGCGACGTTTAAAGAACAGAACGTGGTGTTTTTACCGCATGAAATCTTCCATGTTAAAGCCTTATCGAAGGATGGAATTGTTGGTATTTCGCCACTCCAATCGATTCGAGAACAAATGTCCACGATGGATATTGCGACTGCATTCAATAAAGGCATGGTTGAGAAAGGCGGTTCTCCACAAGGAATTTTAGAAGTAGATGGCTCGTTCGGCTCTGACACTAAGAAGAAAATCCGAGAGGAATGGACGAGGGTTAACTCGAATGAAAACATCGCAGTTGTGGATTTAGGAATGAAATACAAACAAATCGGTATTTCGCAACAAGATATGCAATTCCTAGAAATGATGAAATTTTCTCAACAACAAATTGCTGCGATTTTTAAAGTTCCATTACACAAAATTAACGATTTAACACACGCAACTTATACAAACATCGAACATCAATCCCTAGATTACGTGAAAAACACTTTACAACCGTGGGTAACTCAACTGGAAGAAGAAGCGAATTACAAACTATATACGAAATCGCAAAGGAATTCTGGACTATATTGCAAATTCAATATGGATAGCGAGTTACGTGGCGACAGTGAAAGTCGTGCAAAAGTGCAACAAATCAATCTTTCTTACGGTATGAAATCACTCAATGAAGTAAGGGCGCAAAACGAAGATAGTCCTTATGAATCTGATTTAGCAGATAAACCACTAATGACATTGAACCTTGTTCCACTGGATATAGCTGTTGAAGCAGCAACCAATCGATACGGAGCAAGTCAACGAGTACCGAAAGGGGGTGAAGACGATGGAAAAGGAAATGCGAATACTGACGAATGAAGTTGAAATCCGTAGTAACGATAACGGAACACCTACGATTATCGGCTATGCGTTGAAGTTTGAACGTTGGAGCAAGCCTATGTATGGGTTTAAAGAAAAACTTGCAAGAGGATGCTTAGACGAAGCGGACATGTCGGATGTGGTTGCATTGATTAACCACGATTACAACTTAGTTTTAGGACGAGTTGGGGCAAATTTAACACTATCTATTGACGAAATTGGGTTAAGATTCGAAATCATACCAACAGATACAAGTTATGCGAAAGACCTGCTCGAAAACATGAAAGCAGGAGTAATTAACAAGTGTTCCTTTGGATTCACGATTGCGCAAGGCGGTCAGGAATGGAATGAAGGAGACGAATTAGACGAACGAACCATTACAAAAATTAAGAAATTGTATGACGTTTCGATTGTTACTGACCCAGCGTATGACGATACCGAAGCGGTAACGAATATGCGCAGTTATGAAGAATTTAAAAACAACAACCGTAACCGTGAAATCGAGTTACTAGATTTAGAAGTAGAAATTTTAAAATAAAAGGAGATTTATAAAATATGAACGAACGTGAATTAAGAACAGCATTAGATGCAAAAACAAAAGAAT
>CAJPNA010000137.1 GCA_905371865.1 uncultured Carnobacterium sp. | reverse complement strand
ACCATAACGTAAATCCATTTTCTTTAACCCCTGGAACGCCGAAGTCATTTGCTTCCCCACCCATTCCAAGCACTAAATAATCATAAGAGAATTCACCATGTTTTGTGTGAACTACTTTGTTTTCTTTATCTAAGTTCGTAACTGTATCTGTTACTAAGTTTACATTTTTTGAACGAGCAAAAATCTTTTGTAAGTCGTATTGAATCGCATCTGGTTCAACACGTCCCCCAGCAACTTCATGTAATTCCGTCATATAAGTTAAGTAAGGATGTTTATCAATCAATGTAATCGTAACATCTTTATTCTTTTTCAACTTATGTGACAATGTTTTTGTAGCGGCTACTCCGGCAAACCCGGCACCGATAACTACAATGTTTGTTTTTGTCATTGTAAATCCCCCTTGAGCTTTATCACTTTAGTAGTATAGGCTATTATTGCGCTTTTGTCCATAGGATTGTCTTTTTCTTCACGAAGGAACCCTTCTATTTTTTAGAAAAATATTGAAGAATTTTAATATGAGCCAACGCGTAATTTGCGGCTACCCCAACAGCTATTCCTGCAAAGATTCCAACGATTGACATTGCTGGTAAATATAAGAGCACCGTCCACGATTTAGCCATCCAACTTGCTACCATCAATTGCCCTACATTGTGCAGAATTCCACCAGTAGCACTCACTCCAATCATGCTGACCCGCTTTTCACCAAGCTGCTTCACAAGATACATTCCGATAAAGCTGACAAGGGCACCCATACCACTATATAGAAAAGTAGAAAAAGTCCCTCCAAGAACGGTTGTCAGCAACGTTTTCATCACAATGACAAAGACGACCTCTTTAAACGATAAAGTATATAAACTAATTAAAGTTACTATATTCGCCAATCCCAACTTAGCCCCTGGTGCAAACGCAAAAGGAAACGGAATGGCTTGTTCCAACAACCCTAAAACAATTCCTTGAGCAGTTAATAATGCGATAAAAACTAGTTTTCTTAAATGACTACTTTTCTGCATTCCATTCTCCTTTCAATCTTTTCTAAAAAAGGCCGGAAACTTCTTCCAGCCTTTTTACTATTTTTTACGTCTTACTAATAATTTGTTCTTTAAGCTGACTGCTTTGGGCGCCCAAGTATGGAACACTTCAAACCAGAACTTAGAGATTGGCATATCAAACTCACCGATATATTCGACTAACTCAGGATCAAACGATTGCTTAAATCCGTTAATACCGCCATGATGTTCTTGGTCTTCCGAAACTCCGAAGAAGTCAAATGAGCGAATGCCTTTTTCATCATAGAGATTTTGCATAATCCACGATACAAGCGCTTTGTTCGCATTCAATCCACCATCGTCAGTAATATTAGCCCCGTATAAGTAGTACGCTTTATCCAGGTACGTCACTACAAAAGCTCCACTAACCACTTTTCCTTCCGGATACTCTTCTAAGTCGCCTTTCACACGTTCAATTTCTTTTTCGTATTTTTCAATATTCACTTTTAGAGAGTCGATTTGTTTTTGAACATTTTCAATTCGCTTAGGATTATTGAGCATTCCCAATTGTCCTGTTAACTTATCGAACTCTTTTTGCGCTGTTTCTAAGCGATTTGTCGCAAATGCTAATTGGACATTATAGTCTACTTTGGCAAAGTATAAATCCACCATACCTTTAGGGTGAAGGTGTTGGAACATTGTTGTTAAATACTCGATACTACGTGCCACATATTGATCACGTTCAGCCGTAATTTTGTTCAATTCATCATAAATCGGCATATCTTCAAGAGTTCCTTTGTAGCAAACGACCCCTTGTTTTTTGGCTACATTCACTTTATAACGTTCTTTCTTATTGAACGTTTCAACGATGCCTTTTCCTTCATCTTTCAATGATAAAATCATTGTTAAACGCGGTTGAATCCCGTCGAACCCTAAATCCATGGGGCGTTCGACAAAACCAGACGCTAAAATGTTATTGCGGAACTCTTCATTGTTGAATCCACCTTCGACTATTTCGAACTTGTTAGTCCATTCACGCCATTGTAGCTCTGGGTCAATCTTTAATCCAAATGCATTTTTAGCTTTTAAATACACTTTTAAAGTCGCAAAGACCGATTTTAATTGTTCTGCATTTGTATAATCCGTTACAATCCCACGAGGCGCGTACGCTAAATACTTATTCACTCCAGGTAACTTACGGTAAAGAATCATCGCAGCGGCAACCGGTTCATGAGAATCCGTCATGACCAGCAATACATCTTTTGTCCATGAGCCATCTGCCTTCACTTCACCCCATTCAGGTGTTTGAAAAACCGTTCTATTGGCTTGTGTTTCCATAAAAGAATGATACTCTTCTAACGCATTCGACATCTCTTTTATATACATGTGTGCACTCTCTTTCTTTTCATGTTTCCTTATCAGTATTACACTTTCAGCAAAATATGTCAAAACTTTACCGAAGAGAAAGCTTTACGTATCAATGAAAAGCGGTGTTTGGCAAAGATATCTGTATCAAAAACCGAATTGTAACATATAAGTTACGTAATTTATATGTTACAATTTGCTTTTTGCACAAAAAGAGCGCATCACGATGATACGCCCTTTTATTTAATCTTTTAGAATAGCTTTAAGTATTGATCTAATTCCCATTGAGATACTTGACTACGATATGCAGCCCACTCAAAACGTTTCGCTTCGATAAAGTTGTCTAAAATATGACTTCCTAATGCTGATTGAACGGTTTTGTCTTGTTTCAAGTATTCAATCGCTTCATTTAATGTTCCTGGTAAATCATCAATCCCTGCTTCCTTGCGTTCACGAACAGACATTGCATAGATATTGCGATCTACTGGAGCAGGAACTTTCATTTTTTCTTTAACCCCTTCAAGACCCGCTGTTAAAATCGCAGCCATTGCTAAATATGGGTTCGCTGATGGGTCTACACTACGCAATTCAATACGTGTTGAAATCCCACGAGATTCTGGAATACGGATAAGCGGCGAACGGTTACGTGCCGACCACGCAATATATACAGGAGCTTCGTAACCTGGAACTAAACGTTTGTACGAGTTTACGGTTGGGTTACATACCGCAGTTAGAGCTTTGGCATGTCTCATCACTCCAGCGATAAAGTGACGGCAAGTGTCACTTAGACGTTGCTCTCCATTTTCGTCAAAGAACGCATTCTTTCCATCTTTATCAAATAATGATAAGTTGAAGTGCATTCCACTTCCGGCAATTCCGAATACTGGTTTCGGCATAAATGTTGCATGCAATCCATGTTTACGGGCAATAGTTTTTACTACCAGTTTGAATGTTTGAATATTGTCACAAGCTGCAACGGCATCAGAGTATTTCCAGTCGATTTCGTGTTGGCCTGGTGCTACTTCATGGTGACTTGCTTCAATATCGAAGCCGATCTTTTCTAATTCAAGAACGATTTCACGACGGCATTCTTCTCCAAGGTCGATTGGCGCTAAGTCGAAGTAGCTTCCTTGGTCATTTCCTTCAAGGGTTGGTTCACCATTTTCGTCCAATTTGAATAAGAAAAACTCTGGCTCTGGTCCTAAGTTGAAGTTTGAGAACCCTAATTCTTTCATTTCATTTAACACACGTTTTAAGTTTGAACGAGGGTCCCCCGCAAATGGTGTTCCGTCTGGTTTGTAAACATCACAGATTAAACGCGCGATTGTACCATGTTTACTACTCCATGGGAATACCACCCAAGTTGAAAGGTCTGGATATAGGTACATATCACTTTCTTCGATACGAACAAATCCTTCAATAGATGAACCATCAAACATCATTTTGTTGGCCAACACTTTATCTAATTGTGTAATTGGCACTTCCACGTTTTTAATAGTCCCAAGGATATCAGTAAAGATTAATCGTAAGTAACGAACATCTTTCTCTTCTACCTGTCTTCTTATCTCTTCATGTGTGATCATTGGCTTCCTCCTATAAGTTCCATTTTTCCCCGCCAGAGTAGCGGCTAATATGCATAATCTCGTCGTAGAAAATTCTACGGACATCCTCATCCGTAAGCGTTTCTTTTACGCTCTCCTTTGTTACGGGATTTGAATTCTTATTGAAAATCTTTTGAATGGCCATAATGGTTAATCCATCGGCCAAATAATCTTTAATTTCCAATAAGCGATCGACATCATTTAAGGAATACAGGCGGCGGTTCGTCTCAGAACGTTCAGGAATCACCAATCGCTGTTCTTCATAATATCGAATTTGTCGTGCAGATAAATCGGTCAGCTTCATCACTGTTCCGATTGGAAAGACGGCTAGTGAACGTCGCAGTTCTTTTTCACCCATCTGTCTTCCTCCTTTACGTAAGTATATTCTAAAAAAATCTTTAGTAGTTGTCAAAATCAGCCTTACCTCTTATGTTAGATAATATAACATGAAAAACGGGGTGTTGTCTCAGTTAAGCTTTCGCCAGCAGAGAGAATACCCCGGTTTTTTTGGTTTTGTGTGCTGTAGTTTTTGTTATTTTTTGAGAGCTGTTGTTCCGTTTTGGACTCCTGATTGTCGTCCATCGTTTGAACTGGCTCATCGAGTTCTTATTTTGGTGGACTCACCCCTTTCACGGTTCCTAGAAACGATTATCGGCCTTGTCTACCGCCCGGAACTCATTGTCCTGGTTGTCCACCACCAGATCTACCATGTCCAGGCC
>CAJPNA010000136.1 GCA_905371865.1 uncultured Carnobacterium sp. | reverse complement strand
CTACCATTTCCCAAATTATCTGCATCTACATAGATTACACCATAGCGCTTATCCATTTCGCAGCTTCCAGCCGATACAATATCAATAATCCCCCAAGCGATATAGGCTTCTAGTGGCACACCATCTTCCAAAGCTAATTGAGCTTGTTCATAATAATCTTTCATATACTCGATTCGATAAGGGTCATGAACTTCCCCAGTGTCTGTCAGTACATCTCTAGCTCCTAGGCCATTTTCTGAAACAATAATCGGTTTCTCATATCTTTCATACACCTTATGTAAGGATGTTCTCAAACCAACTGGATCGATTTGCCATCCCCATTCACTTGCTTTTAAGTAAGGATTTTTCGTAGAAACCACTAAGTTTCCTGCTGTTTTATCCGCCTCTTCTACCGTAATCACCGATGAAGTATAAAATGAAATCGAAACAAAATCGCAAGTATTTTCTTTTAATAATCTTCTGTCCTCATCTGTAATCGTTAAATGAATACCCTTTTGTTTAAAGAATGTTTCTGCATAATACGGATAAACTCCTTTGGATAAAATATCCATGCAGTACCATTGATTCATCTGCTCTTCAAAGACAAGCTTAAGATTGTCTTCTGGTCTACTAGTTAATGGATAATAACAGAAGCAGGCAATCATAGAGCCAAAGCGCCCTGGGAGTTTCATCTCTCTAGCTAGTTTTATTGTTTTTGCACTTGCTACAAACTGATGATGTAAGGCTTGAAAAACATCAGATAAATCAAATCCGTTTTCGCCTTTTAATAAACCAACACCATTGTAGGGGCTAAAATATCCTGCGTTAATCTCGTTAAATGGCAACCAATAGTCTACCTGTCTTCCCCATCGTTCAAACACAAAATGAGCAAAACGTAGGAAGTGTTCGATACATTCTCTACCTTTCCATCCTCCATAATTTTCCACCAAGTAAATAGGCATTGCATAATGATTTAACGTAAGGAATATTTTGATATTCTTTTCAGCTAATAATTGAAAAACCTTATCATAATATGCAACACCTTCAGGATTTGGAACTTCTTCCACTCCATTAGGGAATAATCTTGCCCAACTAATCGAGAATCGGTATAAATCTAACCCAAGTTCCGCCAAATAGTTGATATCTTCTTCAAGGTGCTCAAATCCCTTTGTTCCATTTCTAAATGGATAATATTTGTCCGAGTGAGCACTTTTAGCTTCCTCGATTTTTTCTTTAGTCAATAATCTTGTTTCTTCTGTTGCATTAGAAGTACGAGGCAAATAAGCTCTACAGTCTTGTGTATCTAAACCCTTTCCGTTTGAAAAGCCGCCTTCATATTGGCTAGACGCGGTTGCTCCACCCCATAAAATTTTCTTTCGTTGTTCCATCTTGATTATCCTATTCTAAATTTAAATTTTTGCCATGGTTTCATTTCATCTAAAATAAATTGCTCTACATCTACAATTTTTCCAACCACGTTTGTTTTTCCTGAGTTTTCCATATCCTTCAAGGCGATTTGTAATTCTCCAGCATAATGACCATATTCACTACTTTCGATTAAAATATCACCTCGTTTAATTTGAGCAGGAGCGTTAAATACTTCAAAACAGTGCCCCTTATACTTCACACGACTTTGAGTAGAGCGGATGAAATAATCATTTTGATCTCCTCTATTAAAGTGGAATTCTTCTAATACTATTTTTCTTTCGACTTCTGGAAGACCTTCGACTAACTCAACGTCAAATGTGACCAAATCCAAATCCAGACCTTTCAGAGAAGCTAACTCTTCTTCCGTTGGATAGCAATTTGAGATTAAAATATCATCCACTAATTCCATTGCAATATGATGTTTAATTTGAACCGCTAATGGCAATTCGCGATGAAGTTCAAGTGTCGGTAGTCCTTCTGTTGTCGGCCAAGGTCCAAATGCTTTTTTATCTTGAGAAGTCACAAAAGCGGCCGTTTTCAGTCCATAGTCATTAAAACGTTTCGTACATTCTTTATAAAAATCAAGATTCAAACCAGAATAACGATGTGGATAAAAATTGTGACAGCCATATAATTTATATTTATTTGGTCTGTAATCCATAATCGTATCCAGGGTGTGAACATTGTTGCTCATATTGATTTCAACAATTAAACCTTGTGGATTATACGTCATAATTGATTCTTCTAAACCAGAAAAGCCAGCATCTAAGCGGATGCCATCTGCCCCTATTTCTTTGAAGAAGGATAAGTCTTTATAAGAAATATTTAATTCTCCAAAAACCCTTGGAGATACATCCACGATAACTTCAAAACCAAGTTCATGGGCGTATGCATTCAATTCTTTAAATTCTTTTTTTATTTCTTCTGCAGGCTTATTCACAGATAATAGACAAGAGAAAACTCTAGAAAATCCTAAACGACTCGTTTTTTCAAGATAGTTCTTGATTTCTTCTACCGTACTTTTTTCTGGATATATAGATACTCCTAATCTTCTCATTCATTTTCTCCTTAAAATTTAGTATAGAAAAGCCCTGCTACTCGAACAGGGCTCAAAGTTTCATTTTTATTGCTCTTGCTCTTGAGCTAATAATGCTTTGTCGTACATTGCAAAGAATGGATAGTAAATTAAAATTGATAATAAGATTAATACTACGTTTAATACAATTGCTCTCCAGTCACTACCTGTAGCTAGGAATGCTCCAATTGGTCCAGGAAGTGTCCAAGGCGCACTAGCTACAACTTTATTTACTAATCCAGCAGACATTGCAATCCAAGTTAATACCCCATTTGCTAATGGAGCTAAAATAAATGGAATGATTAATTGTGGATTTAATACAATTGGTGTACCGAAGATTAAAGGCTCATTGATGTTACATACTGCAGGGATAAATGCTGTCTTACCAAGAGATTTACCATATGCAGATTTAGAACGCCAGATTAGTAAAATAGCTAATCCGATAGTAGCCCCAGAACCACCAATCATTACAAACCATTGATAGAATGGTTCAGCTGCAATATTAGGGATTGCAGAACCGCTCGCAAATGCTGAAGTATTTTCTTCTAACAATACTAACCATAATGGTCGTGCAAGAGAACCAACGATTGACCAACCGTGGATACCAAATGACCAGAAGAATTGAGATAAGAAAATCACGATAATAACTGAAAAGATTGAATCTGTCGCTTGTACTAATGGAGCAACGATACTGCCTACAATTTTATGAACATCGATACCAATAAACATGGTAACTGTTGAAACGAGTAATAATACGATTACTGTTGGTGTTAAAGCTTCAAAAGAACGCGCAACTGACGCTGGAACTTGAGGTGGCATTGAAATCTTGAATCCGCTCTTTTGCGTGAAACGGTAAATTTCAACGGCAATAAAGGCAGATAGAATCCCGATAAACATCCCTGCAGATCCCAAATTACTCATAGGAAGCACAAAGCCTGAAGGTAATGATGATAAATAATTTTTCAAAGGTTCGCTAGATTCTGCTAAAGCTTTCACTTCTACTGAAGCAGCTGGAATTGCTTTAGGAATAATAGTGAGTAAGTAAGCTAATTCCGCTAAAATACCCCCAGATAATCCATCTAGATCATAAGAAGATGCTAGAGAAAATCCAATTCCGAAAACTGCGTACAGTGTCATAATGTACATTGAAACACGGTAAGGCAATAAGATTTTAGCTTGGTTTGCTTGAATAAATTGTGTAATTTCCCAATCTTTTGGCATTGAGTTTGGAAGAAAGGCAATTACTAAAAACATTGACGCAACAACAATAATTGGTAGAGTTGCAATAATACCATCACGGATAGCTCTTAAATGGCGCTGCTCAGCAAGTTTCGCCATAGGAGTTGATAATTTTGTATCCATGAATTCTGTGATTTTATCAAACATGAATATTCCCTCTTTCTGATTAAATATTTAATTCTTCTTTTATTTGCTGAAGTAATTTTGGCCCTCCTAAAGGAGTGTATCCTTGTGGCTTAATTAATAAACATGGGACACCTGCTTCATCTGCACTCACTTTTAACACATCATAGCGATGTCTGATTTGAGGAGCCACTAGTGAAATTTGATAATCCTCTTTCACCTTTTCAGCAAAAGCTTGCGTTCCGCATTCATCCACTTGAATGTCTAATCCTTCTTTCGTTCCTGCATCTTGTAATGCTTTAGCGACAATCGCACTAGACATACCCCCTGAACAAACTAATAAAATCTTCATCTTTTTCACCTCCTGTCAATTATAAAATTACTCCGGTCATTACAAGGAAATAGTATATAATTCCAATTAAAATGCTCCAAATACTTCCAACCCACCAAAAGGATTTCGTTATCCCTATTTTGGAGTTTACGAAATACTGCGAAAAAGAAACTGTAAATCCTGCAATCAATGATCCAAAAATGACAAATGGCCACTTAAAATCAATTTGAATAATATTACAAATTGCTGGAATCAAAAACATTGAAAGCACAATCGACAAAATAATCAAAAGAACACTTTTATAACCAAACATTGGGATATCATAATCCGTTGTTCCTAAAGCTGTTTTATAATTTTTACTTTGCTCCAAATTCTTTACGTTCCATTTTCTAAATTTAGACATCTTAATCTCCTTATTCTTTATGCTCTAACTTCCAAAGTCTTTCATTCATACGAATGATGTTTTCCGCCAAAGTTCTTACTTCAATAGAAGTCATTAAGTGGTCTTGAGCGTGTACAAAAAGCACCGATACTTCATTTTTTTCTCCCGCTGCTTCTTTTTGAATTAAATCTGTTTGAACTTGATGAGACTTATTTAAAAAAGTATCTGCTTCTTTT
>CAJPNA010000135.1 GCA_905371865.1 uncultured Carnobacterium sp. | reverse complement strand
TTCTAAGACAGCAAAATAGTACAAATCGAAAGCAAAATAGTTATTGTGAAAGCGGTTTTTCCGTAGTAAACTTAAAGTGTCTTAAAAAGTAATAGAAACTAGGGGGAGACAACATGAAAAAGAAAGTATTACTATCAAGTGCAGCGTTATTAGCAACTGTATCTTTAGCAGCTTGCGGAAATAACGCTAGTAAGACGGATTCAACAACTAAAGCGGAAACTAAAGAGAAAACAACTCTTAAATTAGCAGCTTTAGAAAGTGGTTACGGCGGAGAAATGTGGCCTGCAATCATCAAAGCTTATGAAGAAGCAAATCCAAACGTAAAAGTGGAATTGACTCAAAGTAAAGAAATTGAAGATAAAATTACTCCACAAATGAAAGCTGGAGATTATCCAGACATCGTAATGCTTGCTTTAGGACGTAAACAAGCATTACCAGAAACTTTAATTAAAGACAAAGCATTAGCTGATTTAACAGACTTATTTGATATGAAAGTCTATGGCGAAAACAAAAAAGTTTCTGAAAAATTATTAAACAATGTATTAGGATCAACAGTAACTGACCCTTATGGAGATGGAAAACACTACTTAGCACCAATGTTCTATGCTCCAACAGGATTGTTCTACAACGAAGGATTATTCAAATCTAAAGGTTGGGAAGTTCCTAAAGATGTTGCTGGTATGAAGGAATTAGCTGAAAAAGCTAAGAAAGATAACATTTCACTATTCACTTATCCAACTACAGGATACTTAGATAGCTTCTTCCCAGCATTATTAGCGAACGCTGGTGGTGTTGATTTATTCAACAAAGCAATGAAATACGAAACTGGTGTATTCACTTCTGAAGGTGCTACTAAAGCATTTGAAGCAATGGGAACATTATTATCAAATGTTGAACCTTCAACAGTTGCAAATGCAAATAAACAAAGCTTCACTAAGAACCAACAATTAATCTTAGACAACAAAGCATTATTCATGCCTAACGGTACTTGGGTAGTTGGTGAAATGGCAAAAGCTCCTAGAGCTGAAGGCTTCAAATGGGCTATGACTGCTGCTCCAGCAATCGAAAAAGGTGGCAAACGCTACGTTTACTCATTCTTCGAACACATCTGGGTTCCAAAAGAATCTAAGAATCAAGCAGCAGCTAAAGAATTCTTATCATTCTTGTACTCAGATAAAGCAGCTGAAATCTTTGCTAAATACAATGCCGCTCAACCAATTCAAGGCGTAACAGCAAAATTACCAGAAGAATTGAAAGCATTATATAAAGTTGTAGATGAAGTAGATGGTGTTATTAATGGTAACTTCGTAGCTACTAAACCAGTTGAAGGTGTAAGCATGAAGGATACATTATATGGACAAATTGACTCTGTAGCATCTGGTCAAAAAACAATTGCTGAATGGCAAAAATCTGTTGAAGAAGTTAGCCAAAAGTTAAAAGCAGCAGTTCAATAATTCGATAGAAAGAATTAAATAGGAGTGGGATGCGAAGCAATTTTCAAGGGTGAAAATTCCTTCCACCCACTCTCATTTTATCTAAAAATGGTTGGAAAGAGGGCAGAACGATGAAAAATCGTAGAAAAAGAGAGAAAAATTTATTTATTCTCGTTTGTTTATTACCTGCACTAATTTTATTTTTTACGTTCATGATATATCCAACAATAGAAGTATTCCGTATGTCACTTTTTAGATGGGGCGGATTTTCAAATAATAAGGAATTTGTTGGATTAGATAATTTTAAAATTTTATGGATGGATGAAAACTTCTTTAGAACAATGCAAAATACGATCTTACTCATTGTAGTTGTGACGATTTTTACGGTTGTATTAGCAGTTGTTTTTGCAGCGATTCTTTCGACAGAAAAGATTCGTGGAAATAATTTATTTAGAATCATTTTCTATATTCCTAATATTTTATCAATCGTAGTTATTGCAGGGATTTTATCAGCAGTATACGATCCAAAAGCAGGTCTATTAAATGCGATTTTACCAGAAGCATGGAATCGATTATGGCTAGGAGATCAAAGTATTGTCATTTATTCATTGGCATTTGCACTCATTTGGCAAGCGATTGGATATTACATGGTAATGTACATGGCAGGGATGGCGAATATTCCATCTAGCTTATATGAAGCAGCAGATCTTGATGGTGCAGGAAAAATCGGAAAATTCTTCAATGTAACTTTACCATTAATTTGGAATAGTATTCGTACGACATTAACATTCTTCATTATTAGTACGATTAATTTAAGTTTCTTATTAGTGCAAATCTTAACAGACGGTGGACCAGATGGTTCTACAGAAGTGTTCTTAAGCTATATGTTTAAACAAGCCTATACGAACTCTTCATACGGTTATGGTATGGCCATCGGGGTAGTTGTCTTTATATTCTCATTCGGATTATCCGGTATCGTAAGTCATATTACGAAACGCGATATTCTTGAATATTAGGAGGGAAGATCATGAAAGGACAAACTCAATCATTTGAGAAGCTATATAAAGCGTTTATCTATGTTGCGCTCATTACATTAGCAATTAGTATTATTGTACCTGTCGGATGGGTCTTCTTAGCTTCTATGAAAGAAAACAGAGAATTCTATGGTTCTCCATGGACCTTACCTGAAGGTTTTTATTGGCAAAACTTTGCAGACGCTTGGAATAAAGCAAAAATGGGAGATTACATGCTAAACTCCGTTATTGTAACAGGGTTAGCGCTCATTATTTTAGTAGTAGTAGCGATTCCATCTTCGTATGTGTTAGCTCGTTATAAATTCCCAGGAAGTCGATTCATTAACTCATTATTAAAAGGTGGATTATTCATCAATGTAAACTACATTGTGGTACCAATCTTCTTAATGTTACTCGACTGGGACAAAGGACTAAAAGGATTTGGAATTAATGGATTCTTCTTAAATAATATTTTTATCTTAGCTCTTGTCTATGCAGCGACATCACTGCCATTTACGATTTATTTATTATCGAACTTTTTCAAAACATTGCCAACAACATTTGAAGAAGCAGCGTCTATCGACGGTGCAGGATATTTTACAACAATGCTTCGTGTAATGACACCGATGGCACGACCAAGTATTATCACAGTAATTTTGTTTAACTTCCTTTCTTTCTGGAATGAATACATTATTGCTTTGACATTGATGCCAGGTAAAAATCAAACACTTCCTGTTGGACTTAAGAACTTACTTCAAGCACAACGTGGTGCGGCGGAATATGGTCAAATGTATGCGGGGATGGTAATCGTAATGTTACCAACATTAATTTTATATATTTTAGTTCAAAATAAATTAACACAAGGGATGACATTGGGAGGCTCGAAAGAGTAGTCGTCATCGCAGGAGGAGACTATATGGGTAAAACAAAAGGGCGTTTAACCCTACCGAGTGAATCTAATTTTTTAGAGCAAACAAAAGAATTACTCGAGCGTTGGGGTGCCGATGCCATTCGTGATAGTGATGGAACAAAACTTGATGAAGCAACCAAACAATTAGATGCAAAAATTTATACGACTTACTTTGTTGCACGAAATCACAATGATTTTATTAAAGATTATATGGAAGAGTGCCAACAAATCTTCGTGATGTCTAAGTTTTGGTTAGCAATAGAAGAAACATTAACGATTCCATTTATGGAAGGATACTTTGAAGATCAAGTTCAACCGGATTATGTGCATGATTCAAAAAAATATTGGGAAGTCATTGACCGTACAACAGGAGAAGTTGTTCCAGTGGAACGTTGGTCTATTAACCAAGAAAATAATACGGTTACGATTGAAGGGACAAGACCTTTCCATGAATATACCGTGTCGTTTCTAGTGTATGCGATTTGGGATCCAACCCAAATGTACAATCATATTACGAATAACTGGGGAGATGTTCCTCACGATATTCCTTTTGATGTACGAGGGCCTCATTCAAATCAATTCATGCATGATTATTTAAAACAATGGTTAAAAGAGAATCCGGATACAGATGTGGTTCGTTTTACAACATTCTTCTACCATTTCACATTGATTTTCAACAACTTAGGAAAAGAAAAATTTGTGGACTGGTTCGGATATGGTGCCAGCGTATCGGTCGCTGCGCTAGAAGCTTTTGCCAAGGAAAAAGGCTATCGCTTAAGAGCAGAAGATATTGTGGATGAAGGGTACTATAACTCAACATTCCGCACACCAAGTAAAGCGTACCTAGACTATATCGACTTCATTCAAGCATTCGTTGCCAGAGAAGCTAAAAAATTAGTCGATGAAGTACATGATGCTGGTAAAGAAGCGATGATGTTCTTAGGGGATAACTGGATTGGGACTGAACCATACGGACCATACTTCGACCAAATTGGGTTAGATGCAGTAGTTGGTTCTGTCGGTGGCGGAGCAACTCTTCGTATGATTTCAGATATTCCGCACGTGAAATATACAGAAGGAAGATTCTTACCATATTTCTTCCCAGATGTATTTCGTGAAGGCAATGATCCTACGATTGAAGCCAATAAAAACTGGTTATCTGCAAGACGTGCGATCATGCGTAACCCTGTAGACCGTATTGGATATGGTGGTTATTTAAGTCTTGCATACAAATTCCCTAAATTTGTCGACTACATTGAACATGTAACAGATGAATTTAGAGAAATCTACGATATCGTTAAACACACAAAACCATATACTGGTTTGAAGGTAGCCATTCTAAATGCATGGGGGCGTTTAAGAACTTGGCAAGCACACATGGTTGCCCATGAACTTCCATATAAACAAATCTATTCTTACCTTGGAATTATGGAAGCATTAAGTGGAGCTAGTGTGGACGTAAGCTTCATCAGC
>CAJPNA010000134.1 GCA_905371865.1 uncultured Carnobacterium sp. | reverse complement strand
CGAACCAAGATGCATGGGAGAAGAATAACCACGCTGCCAAATATAATAATCTATTCGATCCAATCGTTTTGATTTTCGTTGGACTTAGCTACTTAATTAGCCTCGGTTATGGCGGTTATTTAATCCAGCGCGGTGAATTCACGGTTGGGGAAATGATTACCTTTATGACGTATTTAGATATGCTAGTGTGGCCGCTTCAAGCCATTGGGTGGCTCTTAAATATCGGTCAACGTGCAAGTATCTCGTATCGTCGTATTGAAACATTAATGGAAGAAACAAGTGAAGTTGAAGAAGCTCCAAACGCACTTCCAATTAAAGAAGTGAGTACGATTGATGTCGATATTCACAACTTCCGATACGAAGATGTGCCAACTTTAGAAGATGTGGCATTTAGTCTTCATCAAGGGCAAACGCTGGGGATTGTGGGCCCAACAGGTTCTGGAAAATCAACCCTCTTAAAATTATTCCTTCGTCAATATGATGCAGGAAAAGAAGAGATTTTGATTAATGGACGTTCTATTCAAGACTATCGTATTAAAGACTTGCGTGCGCTGATGGGGTACGTGCCGCAAGAACAGATTTTATTTGCAATGTCGATTAAAGACAATATTCGTTTTGGAAATCCAACGCTTTCTGACGAAGCCGTTATCGAAGCTACTAAAATCTGCGGACTGTATGACGATATTATAGCGATGCCGGAAGGGTTCGATACGTTAATTGGAGAGAAGGGTGTGCTTTTATCAGGCGGTCAAAAGCAACGACTATCAATGGCACGCGCGCTTGTAGTGAATCCTGAAATCTTAATGCTCGATGATTCGTTATCAGCTGTTGATGCAAAAACAGAGCATTTAATTTTAGAAAACTTGAAACGTGAACGCAGCGACAAAACAACGATGATTACAGCGCACCGTCTATCAGCGATTGTGCATGCGGACCTAATCATCGTGCTCAAAGATGGACGGATTGTTGAAAAAGGAACGCATGAAGAAGTAATGGCGCTTGGTGGTTGGTATGCCAAAACTTACGACCGTCAACAGCTTGAAGCGACACTTGAAGAAGGGGGTAGTGTAGTTGAACATGAAGACCTTTAATCGACTCATCGCCTACTTATGGCGGTATAAGAAGTCGAGTACGATTGCGATTTTATTTATCCTCTTATCCAGTGTGACTGCAACAGTGATTCCGTTGATGGCTCGTTATTATATCGATACGTATATTGAAAAGGGCACATGGAATGAAGGGTACTGGCTACTTATTGTTTACTACTCACTATTCTTACTGCGCGTTTTATTAACATATATTGGGACCTACGCCTTTAGCTATGTATCCAATAGTGTCGTAAGAGATTTACGTCAAGAGGCCTTTACTAACATGCAAAAACTCAATATGACGTATTGCGATACAACACCAGCAGGGGCTATCGTGTCGCGTTTAACAAACGATACACAGGCAGTTAGTGATATGTTTAGTTCGATTTTCTCAACGTTTCTAAGTACCTTATTTATTGTCGTGGCCACATTATCTGCGATGTTAAGTATGAATGTAGGACTTACGATTTTAATGGTTCTCTTTATTCCGGTCATGTTTGCATCCGTTAAAATTTATAACCATTTATCTCACAGCGTGATTCGTAAGACGCGTGAGAAGCTTAGCGAGATTAATGTGAAGCTAGCAGAAAGTATTGATGGCATGAAGATGATTCAGGCATTCAACCAAGAAGAACGTTTAAGAAGGGAATTCGAACAAATTAACGAGGAACATGTGCAATTCTCGAATCGTTCGATTAATGTGAATAGTCTGTTCCTTCGTCCAGCGATGTCGCTATTAAAGCTTGTTGCCTATGCGGTCATTATTTTATACTTTGGCCTTACTTGGGAAGTGGCTGGAGTGACAGCAGGGGTGATGTACGCCTTTATTCAATTCTCGAATCAGTTGTTTAATCCATTAATTGATGTAACACAAAACTTCTCGATTATTCAAACATCGATGATTGCAGCAACACGTGTCTTTGAAGTCATCGATAATACGGATTACGAACCTAATCAGCTTGGGAAGGTTACTGAGATTAAAGATGGGAAGATTGAATTTAAAAACGTCACTTTCTCTTATGACGGGAAACGAAATGTACTAAAGAATATTAACTTTGTGGTGAATCCAGGAGAGACGGTTGCCTTTGTCGGTTCAACCGGGTCAGGGAAATCTTCTATCATGAATCTCTTCTTACGATTCTATGATTTTAAAGAAGGGGAAATCTTGATTGATGAACTTCCAATTCAACACTATTCAAAAGAAATCCTTCGTGATAAAATCGGACTCGTACTTCAAGATCCATTCTTGTTCCATGGAACGGTTGCTTCCAATATTCGCATGTACCAAGACATCACAGACGAAGAAGTGAAGCAGGCAAGCGAATTTGTCGATGCGCATCATTTTATCGAGCAACTGCCACAAGGGTATGATAATAAAGTTTCTGAAAAGGGATCAACGTTCTCAAGCGGAGAGCGTCAATTAATCGCCTTTGCAAGAACGATTGCGGCAAATCCCAAAATTCTGATTCTGGATGAAGCGACTGCAAATATTGATTCACAAACCGAAGAAGTCATTCAAACATCTCTCAAGAAAATGAGAAACGGGCGAACTACTTTAGCGATTGCGCACCGATTATCGACGATTCAAGATGCTAACCAAATCTTTGTTCTCGATAAAGGAGAAATCGTCGAGAGCGGAACGCATACAGAGCTTCTAGAAAAAGAAGGGCTCTATTATAAGATGTATCAACTCCAAGCAGGGATGATGCAAGAATAAATAATCGAAGAAGACATAGCGAAAGAGAATCGCTATGTCTTTTTTTTGCGAGTGTAACATTTTTGTTACGTAACATAATTGTTACATCCTAAGTTGGAAAAGTTCAGTTGTATCAAAAATGATACATATCATTTTTGATACAAAAGCAGTCGAAAAATATGAGGTGTGTCATTTGTGATACGGTTCATGCTTGAACCATCTTGCATGAAAAAAGACCTTTGAGAAATTTCTCAAGGGTCTTTAATCGTTATTTTCGTTGTTGTTTTCCAGCGTTTCTTCCACCTGGTTTATTTTGGCGCTTTGCAAAAGTTTCTTGTTGCGTTGCATTTTGTACTGGTTTGCTTGATGTTTTACGCTCTGGTAAAACTACATTATCATGATTTAACTCTTCGTCAATTTGAGCTTTAATTTTTGGACGTAAGTATGTGTTTTGAATCCAAGATTGTAAGATTTGAATTAAAGCGGAAGCGAAGAAGTAAATACCAACCCCTGCTGGTGATTGGAAAGTCATCATAAACATCATTACTGGTAAAATATAGTTCATAGAACGACTTTGTTTCTTTGTTTCTTCATCCATTCCCATTTGACTTACGAGAGATTGAATGTAGTATAGAGCAGCGGTAGCAATTGCTAGTGGAACAAATTCTTTTCCAAGGGCAATTCCCATGAAGTCACTGCTTGAAATCTCGTTAGATAGCAAGATTGCATTATATAATCCGCTCCAAATTGGTAGTGTAATTAAGAGTGGAAGACATCCAGAACCAAGTCCGCCCATTAAAGAGACGTTATTTAGTTTGTATAACTCCATTTGTTCTTGTTGAATTTCTAGTTTTTCTTGAGGAGTCGCTGCTTGTTCTGCACGAGCAGTAATTTCTGCAATATATGGTTTCAAAACTGCCATCTTTTCTTGTTGGACAAGCATTGATTTCATTTGATGGAATTGTGTTGGCATTAATACCACACGGACTAGAACTGAAACGATAACAATCGCAATTGCGTAGTTCCCATTAAACATAGAAGCAATTTGATTTAATAACCATTGTGTTGGGACGACTAGATACTCATAGAGCCATCCAACGGGTTGATGATCTGCATTATATTGCACGGTACATCCCGCTAATAGTAGTGGAAGAACAGTTGCAACGAAAAGCAGTTGAGTCTTTTTAGTAAGTTTCATAATCACTTTCCTTTTCATTTAATAACATGACTTATTTTACACGGGTTTCGTTGAAATAGCAATGTTCTTTATATAATTTCAAATTTTGTAAAAAGAGGTGCATCCAACAAGGAGCATTCTTCGTATCGGTCGACGCGTCCGTATGGTGAAGTGGATGCTTTTACACGTTCGATAAAGCGACTGACAGCGTTTGGCTCGCCTTGAGCTACGGCTAAGACAGAACCATCCATTTTATTTTGGACCGTTCCAGTAATATCTAGTTGAATAGCGAGTTGCTGTGTGAAGAAACGGAAGCCAACACCTTGAACTCGTCCCCAGACGCGAATTTGTCGAGTAATCATAGAAATACCTCCTTAAATGATGATTCATTTGTCATCTCTATGAAACAAGATTACCATGATTTCCTAAAATTTGGTATACTAAGATACGAGGTGAAAACATGTTTAAAGTGATTGAAACAGCTGGTCATGATGAACCATGGTGGTTTTTTGAAGACTGGGAAAAGATGATTGTTTCGACAGAAGAATTTGATGAGATTGAAGAGGCTCTTTGTGCCTATCAGGCTCTCTATCAAAAATTTGAAAAAAGCTATCCAGAAAAACGTGAGAAAGGATCTTGTTCTGTTGCATTCTGGAATTGTAACGAAACAGATTATTGTGTTCCTTGTGAATGTGATATTCAAATTTTCCATGGCATTATGATTGTTGATGACAAAAATCAATTAGTAGACTTGAAAGGAGAAGAACGTGGCTAAACAAACAAAGAAAAAAACGTCGAGAAGTAAAAATTCTCAAAACGCAAATCCCTTACTATCTATAGAAGCGTTAGCGGTATTTTTGATTGTCTATTGTCTATTAGCT
>CAJPNA010000133.1 GCA_905371865.1 uncultured Carnobacterium sp. | reverse complement strand
ATGGGGCAAGAACGGTTGAGTGCATTTATTGATGCGGTGATTGCCATTATTATGACGATTTTAGTATTGGAATTAGATAAACCGAAGACTCTTGATTGGCAAGGATTATGGGAACTGCGTGAAAACTTTTTTGCATATGCATTGTCCTTCTTCTGGTTAGGGGCTATGTGGGTGAATCTGCATGCGTTTTCTCATAGAACTGAAAAAATTACGCAAAAGACAGTTTGGGCGACCGTAATTATGTTATTTTTTGCTTCTCTATTCCCATATGCAACAAGTCTAATTGCGATGGATTTTTATAATCCAACCGTGCAGGTGTTTTATGGAATCATTGTTTTGCTCATCACTACAGCGACATTAAGTTTTTATAGAACGGTTTCTGAGGTTAATCCGACTGACGAGTTACAACGATTGAGGGAACAGCGTAATAGGTGGATTAAGTGGGATGTTTTATTTAAAGTAATCGGACTTTTTTGTTCCGCAACTATTTTTCCAATTGGGTCGAGTTTGGCAGTGCTGATTACACTTTGTGTCCTAGTCATTCCTAATCAGTTCCGTAATTAAAATTTAATAAATAAGAACAATATGCATAGGAATAGTTTTCTTATGCATATTTTATTAGGGAAATAGACCTGCGTTCTTGAAATTTAATTTCTACTGTGTTACATTCAAAACAAGGAGTAGAAAACGCTTTTGTGTAGGTGTTTCTGTGCTTTTTTTCACATATTTCAACTAGGAGAAGTGGCAGTTTTGGAACAGTATCATACAGGTACCATTCGATTGATGGGAACCGTCATCGAATTGAAAATTGCGCATCCAGAAGGTGAGCGTTTAGTGGCTGAAGTTTTCGAGCAATTGAAGCGATATGAGCATCGTTTTAGCGCGAATGACCCAACTTCAGAACTGATGGCGGTAAACTTGGCTGCTGGGAAACATGCAGTTAGTGTCCATCCAGAAATTTTTCATTTAGTGAAAATGGGACTGGAGAATAGTTTACCTACGGGAAGTCGGATGAATATTCTGATTGGTCCGGTGGTGCAAACTTGGCGAGTAGGTTTCAGCGATGCAAGAGTGCCAACGGATGAAGAAATTCAAGCCAAACTTCAACTGACTGATGCAACAAAAGTCGTTTTAGATGAAAAGAATCAGACGATTTTTCTACAAGAAGAAGGAATGCGAATCGACCTTGGTTGCATTGCCAAAGGATACATTGCTGACTTAGTGATGCAACAGCTGAAAGAGCTTGGAGTGACCTCTGCGCTCATTAACCTTGGTGGGAATGTTCTCACGCTAGGTCCTGCTATTCATCATGAAGATGGGAATTGGTGGATTGGGATTCAAAACCCTAAACTCCTGCGTGGAGAAAATGTGGCGCTTCTTCCGATTCAAGAGGAGTCGATTGTCACATCAGGTGTCTACGAGCGGGTACTTGAAGTGGATGGGAAGAAATACCATCATATTTTGGACCCTAATACAGGATATCCAGCAGAGACGGACGTTGCTAGTCTAACGATTGTATCGAAGCAGTCAGTCGATTGTGAGATATGGACAACAAGACTCTTTGGAAAAAAAGCGCATGAAATCTTATTCGAAGTGGAACAACACCCTAACATCGAAGCGGTAATGATTTTAGAAGATAATCGTATTTTCTATACATCAGGACTTGCTTCAAAGATTCAATTACTCGAAAGGAAGTACTCAAATGGTTAAATTAATCGGTTTAGTCGGAACAAACTCTAAAAAATCAACAAACCGTCAACTATTACAATACATTCAAAAACATTTTTCAGAACAGGCGGAAATTGAACTAGTCGAAATTAAAGACTTACCAATGTTCAACAAACCAACTCCTAAGGCTGTGCCTCAAGAAGCACAAGCCATTGCAGATAAAATCGCTGCAGCAGATGGAGTAATCATTAGTACGCCAGAATATGATCACTCATGCCCAGCTGTATTAATGAACGCTTTAGCATGGTTATCTTATGGTATCTATCCATTATTAAATAAACCTGTCATGATTACAGGAGCATCATACGGAACACTCGGTTCTTCACGTGCACAAAGTCAATTACGTCAAATCTTAAACGCGCCAGAAATTAAAGCACGTGTTTTACCAAGTGATGAATTCTTATTAGGTCACGCCTTACAAGCATTCGACGAAGAAGGTAACTTGAAAGATACAGTTACTGTTGAAAAATTAGAAAAGATTTTCGAAGATTACTTATTATTCATTGAAATTACAAAACAATTAGTTCGTGCAAACGAAGCTCGTGAAAAAGAAGCGAAAAACTTCTCATGGGACAGTTCTAAAAAATAAGGAGTGACAGTAGAAAATGAAAATTATTGGTATCGTAGGATCAAATGCGGAATTTTCGCATAACCGTTTATTATTACAATTTATCGAAAAGAAATTCAGTGACTTATTCGAGTTTGAAATCTTAGAAATTAAAGATATTCCAATGTTCAATCAAGACGAAGATCAATCTAAGAGCTTCCCAGTACAATACATGTACAACAAATTAATTCGTGCAGATGGTGTGATTATCGCTACACCTGAACACAACCACACCATTACAGCTGCGTTGAAGAGCACATTAGAATGGATGTCATTCAACTTACACCCATTCGAAAACAAACCTGTCATGATTATGGGAGCTTCTCACTATGACCAAGGTACTTCACGTGCGCAAGTGCATTTACGTAAAATCTTGGACGCTCCAGGGGTAAACGCATATGTATTACCAGGGAACGAATTCTTATTAGGAAAAGCAAAAGAAGCATTTGACGAAGAAGGCAACATTAAGAGCGAAGGAACTGTAGCGTTCTTACGTTCATGCTTAGAAAACTTCGTGAAATATGTGGAGGTTGTAAAAGTGTTACGCAAACCATTACCAACTCCTCCAGAAGATTTAGACTGCACAAACCCAATTTCTACAACAGTTCAAGGCGTAGATCCTGATGATCCAGAATGGGTTGAAAAAGCAAGTGAAATCGTTGGAGCGGCTCAAGGTAACGACTATGTTCGCCTAGACCACGGTTTATTAACGGTTGACCAAATCGATATGTTCTTAAAAGCTTTACCATTTGAAGTAACATATGCCGATGACAACAACCAATTCTTGTACTATAACTTCAACAAACCAGCAAACAAAATGTTGGCTCCACGTGTGCCAGCTCAATCTGGTAACCGTTTAGGAACTGTTCACCCACCACGTACCTTCAAAAATGTGGAATACCTCATTGCGAACTTACGTGCAGGAAACGTGGATTACTTCCGTACAATCGTTCCGAACACTCCACCAGAAATCATCAATGTACACAACTACCAAGCAATGTACTATCCTGATGGTTCTTATGCTGGAATCAACGAAATCGTATTTGACTTCAAACCATGGTTAGATTGGTACTTACAAACAACTGGCCAACGTTTAGTCAGCGCAAATGGGGCAGCTCCTGCAGCTGACGCAACAAGTGGCGCTTCAAACAGCGGACACTCAGCTCAAGCAGCAGATGCTACAAGTGGTGCTTCAGATAGCGGACATTCAGCTCCAGCTCAAGCACAAGCAGTGGACGCTACAAGCGGTGCTTCAGAACATTAAGAGTTTAAATGCAAACTTTAATAGTTAACCCTCAAACCCCTTGAAATACAAGGATATTTACAAGAGAGTGGATTGAATTTACTAAAATTTACTACTTTTGAGAAAAAAGCCTTGATGTGCTGTAAAAACTCTTCAGATAGAAGTACTTTACCACAGACATAAAAGGCATGTTGTGGGAATCAAAATTAAATAGGAAATCGTAAAAGCGGTGCTCTTTCGCTTCTGTTAAAGGAAGTATAAGAACACCGCTTTTTTCATGCTCATGTTACGAAGTAGAAGCCAATCAGGACTTGACAGTGATCGTATCGATGAAATCCTTGACTTTATTCTTGAACTGTATGCAGGAAAACACCACAAAAGGTAAGAACCCTTTCCTATGCTTGTTGTTCCACTTATTTCTTAATTTCTACAACAACGAAAATTCACTTTTGCCAAAAATGGCAGAGAACAAACACTGCAATTTGATAACTGTATGACTGATGTTCATTGAACAGGAAAATGAAATATTAGAGGGAATATAAAGTATTAAAGAACAGTAAGAAAAGCGTGGAACTTTCAAATATCTTGGCACACAGACTAAGGGAATTCAGGTATCGTAGTTTGATTTGGCACTTGGAAAGAATGAGGGGAAATTCTAAGACTGTAAAGTGAGTTGATTGTAAACTTAAAGTCTTTTATTTTCCTATTATGTTGACAAGCAACATGCAACATGATATGTTATGAATGAATAAAAAAAATATTCATTCACAACGGAAAGGAGATCTGTTAAATTGGATAAAAAACAGGCTTTAAAGGCAGCTGCCTATGATATCTTCTCTAAAACAGGCTATAAGGCAACAGGAATTTCAGAAATTGCCAAACAAGCTGGTGTGGCAGTTGGTTCTTTCTATAACTATTATGACAGTAAAGAAGCTATTTTTTTAGATGTTTATGTAGATGAGAATAATCGTGTACGTCAAGCAATGATAAACGAAATTGATTGGGGAATGGATATGGTCGAACTTGTCAGTCAGATTTTCAGAACGTCACGAAGTTATATTTCTTCCAATAAAATTCTTTCGGAATGGTACAATCCTATGATTTCTAATGAGTTGCATCATTATTATTCTTCGGAAGAAGGCAAAATTTCAAATTCATTTCATCAGTTTTTAGAGGAGACATTTACGAATCGTATCAAGGATGAAGGATATTCACAAGAAAAAATTCAAGAAATCTTACAAGTTTACAATCTGTTTTACTATATGGATATGCACATTGCAG
>CAJPNA010000132.1 GCA_905371865.1 uncultured Carnobacterium sp. | reverse complement strand
GGAGTGCGTTCTGCCTCTGCCTGTCAATTTCTCAGCGCCCAAGGCCTCACCGTTACCAATGTAGAAGGTGGTATGAATGCTTGGCCTGGTGATGTTGAATAAATAAAATTCAAAAAGAGCAATTGGTCTAATTTCAAGAAAACCAACTGCTCTTTTAATCATTTATTCACTATTTAGGAGAAACGTTTGTTTTTATTACTTGCGTTTAATCAAGTATTTAACCGCCTTTTCCAATCTTTCCTTCTGTGCTTGAGGATCCTCTAGAGGATCGTTAATACAAGTTGTTAAATTCTCCGTTATCATCAGTTCAATAATACGATCAACACTGGACCGCACGGCTGTTAATTGAGTAATGATATCAACACAATCACGCTCTTCCTCCATCATTTTTTGAATACCTCGCAATTGACCTTCTGAGCGTTTGAGACGTGTAATGTACTTTGATTTTGTCATATCTTTATCCTTACGCGATTTTTACACATTATATCTCTAATAAAGACCTTTGTCAAAATATGACTTATCCTAAAGACAAACCCCCCTAGTTCTCCACTATGACTCTCGTAATAAACATCCACCAGCTTAGTGAAGTGCACCCCAAAAGTTAGACACAAAATCTAACTTTTAGGGTGCACTTCAAATCTGAGGGTTTTAATTAGACCAATAAATAAGGACTCACCCTGTGAGTCCTTATGCTTTGTGATTCTTTTTAGTCGACATTCTTAATTTTATTAAAGATACTTTCCGTAATATAGGCTCCTGCTTCTTCCTTGCCTGTTCCATTGATAATAACATCATGAAGACTCAAGTTGCCATCCAATTGTTGGATCAGTCCTTGCCATTCTTCTCCAAATTCTTTACGCAGTCTCTTCCAATCTGTAAAGAATAGAAGTGCCTTCTCTTTTTCTTTTCCATCTTGCATGGCCAAGTCAAATGTGAATCCTTCTTTAAAGGTGGTGTTGCCATTTTCATCCACCTTTGGCAATTCTCCATGCCCTCTCATCGGCACAATAAAGCGCGCTGTTTTTAACGCTTCGGCTAAATGGTGGAAATACATATTGAATAGAATTTCGCGGTCTTGCGTATCTGGTTTACCTAGTTGTCCAAGGAGATGTAACCAGCGGACCACATCTGGATTCGTTACAGGAATATCGATTTCTCTCATCCCTTCGTAGTTCGGAAATTCGATTAACCCTTCCGCAGCAATCGACGTTTCTTCTGCCACAAATTGAATTCCTCGAGCTCCATCTAATAAAATAACTTCGCTTAAGAAATTACGGATACCGTCTTTATTCGGTCCATTTTCAATGCGACGTAATTCAAACTCGTCATTATCTTCAAATTTCTCTTTGAGATTTTCTTTATAAGCCGCTGGGATTAAACGTACTAATGGCGCAGTTGTATAGTAGCTGCCATCTTCTTTTTTCATCGTCTTTGTAAATAAATAAGGCTCACCGGTTGTGACAGAATAAACTGCATAAATTTCATCCACTAAGAATAATTTATCACGGGTAATCGTTACTAAATTGTGGATTTTCTCCATATTTTCAGAACGTCTTTCCTCCGTGTCTTCTGCGGCATTAATATTGCAATACCATAAGAAAAGACGCCAAATTTCAGCTACATCCGTTACAGATAAATAAACACGGTCAATATCAGAAATCTCGCCATTTTGAACGCCTACAAAGGATTCTCCAATAGCGTTAATATAAGTTCCGTAAAGATCATTTTCACTAGTCCCTTCTGAATGAACGACTGAACCTTTATAAAGACCATATTGAGCACCATTTTCAATCCATGCTGCAATTTTTTTATTAGAAGCTTCCATCACGCGTCCGTTATTGCCATCTTCTAAAGCATATACAGCTGATTTCACAGGTTTGTCAGTATCACTTCCCAATTTTGTAATAATGACTTCATCCCCAACTTTAATCGTTCCTGTGACATACCCTGTCACAACTAAGTCTGGAGAGTCCTTCCCTGCACTAAATACATTTTCTACCCCAAGTACAAAACCTTTCTTAGCGTCCTCAGAAGGTTGGCTCCCTTCAGCAAGTTCGGCAGTTTCTTCTGCTTTTACTGTTTCCTCTTTCACTTCTGCTTTTTCTGGTTCTTCCTTTTTAATTTCTTCATGTTTTACTTCTTCTTGAACCACTTCATCTTTCTTTGGTTCTTCTTTTTTACGAGAGAAAAAATCTTTTAATCCCATTGTAAAACCTCCTAATGGTTAATAGTTTCATTATAGCACACTTCATTCATTCTTTACGGCTTTTTCACAACGGCGATGATGTAATGGACGGTTACCGTAGCCAGTGGATGTTCATTACAATAGGCTTTGTCTTCTGGAGTGGCACCCCAGTATAAAGGCGTCATCTCTAGTAAATGGCGATAAGTCGCATCCGTTAAATTCACCGTGTAGCGGACCTCTTCAAACGTCACTTGAGGACACTCGGACTGCACGCGTTCTAGGATGTCCGCATTCGAATACGTTTGTTTTTCCGGATTCGAACGGTAGAGCTGCTGGCGAAGCTGGACTAGATAATCGTTGCCAGGAATCACTTTAACAAGCGTCCCTCCTGGAGCCAATACGCGCATAAATTCTTGGTAGTTCGACGGCGTTAAAATATTTAGAAGTGCCCCACAGGATTCATCCGCAAATGGCAAGTTCGCCAAGTCTCCTAAGAAGAAAAGCGCTTGGTTTCCAAAATGAACCGACGCTTGATGGATACCTTCTTTGGCGATATCCATGCCGCATAAAGGTGCCTGCACATACTTAGAGAACCACGATAAATGACTGCCTTCCCCGCATCCAATATCAACAATAAACTTCTCTTCGCCTGCCGAAAGATAGGGTAAGAGTGCTTCTAATAGTGGCTCAAAGAATCCACTTTGCGCGAGTTCATAACGGTGCTGGAATAGCGTTGCATCATAATCCGTATTTGCATTTTGCTTCATCAGATGCAAAGTGCCTTTTTTCGAAATATTAAACCGATGCCCCTTCTTGCAGATCACGCTATGATTTTCGGAAGAAACCATGGCTTCATGGCAATACGGGCAACGAAATGCTTGTAAATGTTGGTTAATAAATTGCTCGGCCCAATCGATTTTCTTAATGGCCGTATTTGGTGCTTCCTGTTTTGTCATTCGACACACTCTTTCTAATTTTCTCCATTTCAGTATAGCACATTCAGTTATCCCTTGCTGTAATGGTGAAACAAGATAAAACAGTCTGTTTTGAGTTTTTTCAGGAGAGTGCTACAATTAATTTACGAAAAGAAAACGAAAAAATCTGAGGAGAGGGAGAAACTATATGTCACAAAAAATTCCAGTTACAATCGTCAGCGGCTTCCTTGGCGCTGGGAAAACGACTTTAATCAACAAAGTTTTAAAAGAAAAACATGGCGAACATATCGCTGTTGTCATTAACGAATTCGGTGAAATCGGTGTAGACCATCAATTCGTTCTTGACGTTGAAGAAGAAATCTATCAAATGGATAACGGCTGCCTCTGCTGCACGCTTCGTACAGACATTGCCGATATGTTGAAATCCATCTTAATGGTCAAAGAACAAAACGGCATTCGCGTGGATCGCGTTTTATTTGAAACAACAGGTCTTGCGGATCCAGCTCCAATCGCACAAACCTTTATTAACGTGCCATTCCTAAACGAGCACTTTATCTTAGATGCGGTATTAACCGTTGTGGATGCTAAAAACTTCCTATACCAAACAGCGCATCAACCTGAACCAGCCAAACAAGTTGGTTTCGCGGATAAAATTTTCATGTCAAAACATAGCTTAGTAGACGAAACCATCTACACTAAAGTAATTAACGAAGTTCGTAGCATCAATGCCTTTGCAGAAATCCAAGACCTTGACGCACGCCCTGTTCATATGAGCGACATGTTCGGACTTGAATTGTTCTACGCATCAGAGAAGAAAATCTTAGAAATGCAAGAACATGCCGAAGAAGAATATTGCGAAGAATGTGGCCATACACATGCGCACGGTGATCACGATCACGAGCATCACCATCATGACCACGACCATAAGCACCACGATCACGACCATGAGCATGAACATGACCACCATGACCACGAACAACATCATCACCATAGTCATAGCCACCATAGCGGTATTAACTCATTCGTTATCGAGACTGACAAACCATTAGTTCTCGCAAACATTAACGAATGGTTGAACGAGCTTGTCTATATTTACGGACCAGAATTATACCGTTACAAAGGAATCTTAAACGTGGAAGGATTAGATTACCAAATCATCTTCCAAGGGGTTCAAATGAGCTTTGATATCTCAAGAGGTCGCGATTGGAAGGATACAAAACGCGGCTCAACATTGGTCTTCATCGGAAAGAACCTTCCAGAAAACCAATTACGCGAAAGCTTTATTAAATGTACTGAAAAATAAATCAAACGAAAAGGCCGTCCTGCTTGGACGACCTTTTCCTTTTAATAGAATATTCTACGATAAACCACCCGTCAAAGAATCCCATTATAATCACCTTGTATCATACACAAAAGAAGGCCAAGACTCCTCTTAACCTTCTTCGTTTACCGTTTTATTTTCCAAGTTCATCTAATAGTTCTTGGTGTTTTCGGCGCCAATCTGCCTTCTCTTCTTCGGTAATTTCACGAAGAACGCGGCATGGATTGCCGACCGCAATCACATTACTTGGAATGTCTTTTGTTACCACAGAGCCGGATCCAATTACCGTATTATCGCCAATCGTCACTCCCGGATTCACCGTCACATTGGCCCCAAGCCATACGCTATTGCCTATCGTAATCGGCATTCCAAATTCTGGACCCGCATTGCGCGTTTCGGCATCGGTTGGATGTCCTGG
>CAJPNA010000131.1 GCA_905371865.1 uncultured Carnobacterium sp. | reverse complement strand
CTTTTTGCATAGTTCATTATGACTAGTCAAAGAGTGGAGGAAGAAACATGGAAATGAATGAATTAGCAGTGGAAATCTTTAAAAAAGCTATTTCCCACCAGTTGGATGATATTCATTTATTGCCCATTGGAGAGGAGTATGTATTTTACTTAAGAGATGTTAATGGTTTAAAAGAGCTAAGGAAAATTTCAACGAAGATTGCTGAACAGTTTATTTCATATTTGAAATACCAAGCGGGGATGGATGTGGGGGAGAGAAGAAGACCTCAAAGTGGATCACTGACTTTTGAATTCTCAGTTCATCAAATCATTGAGTTACGATTATCTATTATTACCAATTTTAAGCAAAAAGAATCAATGGTCATTCGACTTTTACATCGTTCAAAAAAAGAGAATACTGCTATCCAATCGACAACTTACTTTCCCAAGGATTGGAGATTATTAGAACAGTTTCTTAGATATAAAAGTGGATTAATTCTATTTTCTGGTCCTGTTAGTTCTGGAAAAACAAGTACCATGTATTCCTTACTTAGAGGAAGAATGAATGAAAAGACGTTACAAGTCATTACAATGGAGGATCCAGTCGAATATCATGAACCACTGTTTCTTCAAACAGAAATTAATGAAAAAGCGGGGATTACTTATGAACTTTTAATTAAAAGCTGTTTAAGACATCATCCAGATATTCTTCTTATTGGAGAAATTAGAGATGAGATGACCGCAAAAATGGCCATTCGAGCTGCCTTAACAGGACATCTAATTTTAGCAACGGTTCACGCGAAAGACTGTAGTGGTGTAATCACTAGACTATTAGAACTGGGTGTAAGCAAGACAATGTTGGAACAAACAATTATTGCGATTTGTTCTCAACGTTTACTTCCAAGATATTGCTCTTTGTGCCAACAAGAATGCGAAATCTATTGTAATCACTTAGCGAATGGAGAAAAAAGAGGAACAATTTTTGAAATAGAAACGAATCGTAAAATTTCAAATTTTTTAAATAAGAATCAGTTTAAAAGAGACGAAGAAAGGATCCATCCTTTTAATAAGGTGTTAAGGAAGGCCTATGCATTGGGATATATTACTGAAAAAACTTACGAAACCTATCAAATTATCTAAGAATTGGAATGCTGAAATACAAGCAAGATTCATGATTCAGTTGTCTCATCTATTACAAGAAGGCTTTAGTTTAGATGGATCTTTAAAATTTTCAGAGTATTTATTTGATGCACAGAAGAGTCAGATAGAACAGATGAGAAAGTTATTGAGTGAAGGATATCGGTTTGATCAATGTTTAAGAGAGGTTGGTTTCTCAGAAACTCATACTTCTCAAATATATTTATCAATGCAATTTGGAAGCTTTGATAAAGCATGTGATGCTATTGGAGATTTTTTAATGCGTAAGCAAAAGCAAAAGAAAAAAATGTATCAAACAATGATATACCCAGCCTTTCTATTTATATTTGTGATTGGGATGATTCTATGTATTCGAATGTTACTACTCGATCAGTTAGGGAGTATGATTCAAGAGGAACAATTAAAACAAAGTGGATTTCTATATTTGATATGGCTGTGGTTCCAAAATTTACCGCAAATTTCACTTGTTATTCTTGGGGTTGGAATGACTCTCTCTTTTCTCATTTATTCTTTTTGGAAACAAAAGGATTCGTATCATCAATTTCTAAGTCTGATTCATTTCCCGATTGTTGGACAGAGTGTGCAACAATATGTCACCTTTTTGTATGCAAGAGAATTTTCTTATTTTTTAGGGAATGGGCAATCTCTTCTAACTATGGTTGCGGAAATGAAGAAGGACGGAACGAGTAACCTTTCAAAAATCCTTGCTGAAAAAATTGAACAAGATCTAGTCCGAGGAGAATCTTTCTCGGGTGCGCTTGAGAAAATAGGGCTATTTCGAAAAGAATTTATTTGGCTTGTATTAGAAGGAGAGAAGACTCGACAGTTAGATGTCCAACTAAAGGTTTACGCTGATCAAATGCTTGAAGAATTTTCAAAAGGAATCGAAAAGAAAATAAAATGGATACAACCAATACTCCTGTTTGGAATCGGGTTTCTCATCGTTTCCATGTATCTCATCTTATTACTACCGACATTAACTATGATTGGAGGAAATTAAAATGAAAATGAAAACAAAGAAAAAAGGCTTCACATTAATTGAATTACTCGTGTGCCTCTTTATTATTGGTTTGATGATGCTACTGATTATTCCGAATATTGCACAGCAACGAAAGACTGCTCAAGATAAGGCAGATAAAGCGATAATGAAAGTAGTTGAAACACAACAACAATCCTATATGCTAGAACATAATACAAAAGTAGTTCCGACAGTAGAAGAATTATTAAATAATAAATACATTGATGATAAGCAAGTTGAAGCTTACAATCAAGCAAAAGCTAATGCTACAGCCAATACCCAACATTAATTATGAAAAGTAGAGCATTTACTCTCGTTGAATGCTTAATATCGCTGGCGATTGCTTGTTTTTTAGTGATACTGACTCCGCCTTTGATTAGTCAGTCATATGTGAATTGGAAGGAAGAAGTATTTCTTAGAGAGTTTGAGCAAGTGATGGATATAGCACAAATTACAGCTATTTCAACGGGCAAAGGTTCATTTGTGACAGTTTCGGGTGGCCTAGTGGAATTAAATTGTCATGGAGCTAGGGAGTTGGATAAGAAGATTCGTTTTCCAGATACAATGAAGAGTTATTCTATTCAAACGTATAGTTTTAAACCTTATAGTGGGAATGTTGGTCAGTTCTCATCCGTGACTTTTTATGGACAGAATCGCAGATACACTTATGTTTTTCAATTAGGGGAGGCTAAGTATCATGTTGAAATTACCGACAAGTAGAGGATATGTATTGCTTGAAGCGTTGATAGGGCTGATGGTTTTATCGGTTATTGTCTCCTTAATTAGTTTTACGGTTGGGCAACTGTACCGTAGGCAACAGCTAAAAGGATGCTTTTTGGATGCTGCAGCTACACAGCTCATGGATTTACAAGCTAGCGCTACTTATCCTACAACTATTGATAAATTGCCGAATGAAGAGTTTCAAAAGATGAAAAAAGTTATGCTAAAAAATGAAAATTCAACTGTCTCTCCAACAATAGTGACTGTATCTTGTGGAGAGCATAAGGAGGTGTTCCAAATCAATGCAATTACCGAGAAAAAAGTCCGGTTTTCTGCTCATTGAACACCTCTTGGCCCTTGTCATTATCTCTATTAGTTTAGTGGCATTTATGGGACTTTGCACAGAGTTTTTAAAGATCAAAGATCGACTCAATGTTCCTGACGATATTAAATGGCATGTAGCAGTACAGCAGATGAATTTTAATTATGCTGGATATAGACTGAATTCATTTAACGGCTACAATCCTTATATTGCATATTTTGAAAACATGACATCTGAGAAAACAGAGGTGATTACGTTAGTTTCTAGTTGGAGGGACGGAGGGAAGATTTATAAAGGATCAGGAGGAAGTGGAGGACATCAACCATTTCTCTACGGCATTCGCTCCTTGTCCATTCAAAGAAATGGTAGCAGATTACTTATGTCACTAACTTTAAATCAAGGGAATACTTTTCGATTAAATTTCGCACCAAAGAATCGTGTTATCTACATCAAAGTGAAAGAGGTAAAGGAAAAGAAAAATGACAAACCCTAAAAGAAAAGGAACATTACTATTTCAGTTTCTAGCACTCCTTGCGATTGCTAGTTTCCTCATCATTGCTCTATTAAAAATTCATGCCCATAACACTCTTGAGTATCGCCTTCTAGAAGATGGGTATCGAATGGATTTATTGCTCGAGATGGCGAGTCAAACAGTGCGTCAAAAGCTTTCTTTTAAAGGGAATGAAATGACTTTTCCGAATAATATTCAATTTTCTAATGGCACAGTGAGGGTGGAATGGAACGAGAAAGTACATCAATTTATGTTGAAGGCATACCTTTCAAATGGCCACAACAAAGAAGATACACTAACTATTCAGTTTGTAAAATAAACTAAACGCTAGATAGCAACTTCTTTTGTTTTTTTCATTTTCAAGATATGGTATACTTTTCAATGAGAAAATGAAAAGATGGTGAAATGATGACACAAACAATCGGAGAAATTTTAAAAAGTGCAAGACAATTAAAAGGGTATACCCTTGATGACTTGCAACAAATTACTAAAATTCAAAAACGTTATTTAATGGCAATTGAAGATAATGACTTTGACTTGATGCCAGGCGCTTTTTATACACGTGCGTTCATAAAACAGATTGCGGACACAGTTGGTTTAGACGGTGCATCTTTATTAGAAGAACATACGAACGAAATTCCACAAACAACAGTTAAAACAACGATTTCTACGGCGACCTCGACTTCAGTAACAACTAATCGTACACGTTTAAATAAGAACAAGAGTAAAGGGTCTTTAATATCAGATACTTTAAAGAGTTATTTCCCAACGATCTTATTGGGAATGTTCTTAGTAGCGATTATTTTTGCGATTGGACAAGCAGTTTTAAATACACGTAGTCAAAGAAATAATCAAGTTACAACACAAGTGACAACTCAACAAAGTGTCGTACAAGAAACAACCGTAGCTACTACGACAACTAAAGCTCCAGAAATTACTACTGTAAATTATTCATACGCTAATGGAAATGCTCTATATTATACTGCTAAAGTAAGTAAATTCCCATTAGATGTTAAAGTGTTAAATCAAGCAAGAACGGATCTTTGGGCTCAAATCTCTGCGGATGGAAAAGTAGTAGCAGATGGAGTTCCAAGTACGGGTCAAACAATTTCTGGTTCTATTCCAGAAGGGACAACAACCATTCGTATGGATTTTGGTTATAC
>CAJPNA010000130.1 GCA_905371865.1 uncultured Carnobacterium sp. | reverse complement strand
CCCCAAGTTTGCATTGGCATGTTTTGGAACGTCTTTAATGATTTTAATCGGAAATCAAGCATCCATTGTGGTTCGTTCTTCACCTTTGAAATCGTACGAACGACTTCTTCACTTAATCCCATTCCTGTTTCATAAACAGGTGTTACATCCTCATGAAAGCCATATTTGTAATCGGCTAATTCAGGAACTCCACTCATTTTGTCACCACTTTCTTATGCTTTCTCATTTTCTACTGCACGTTCTAATGCTTTCCACGCAAGAGTGGCACATTTGATACGCGCTGGGAATTTTTGAACACCGGCAAGAAGCGCCGCATCCCCTAAAGGATCTTCATCCACGGTTTCACCCTGCACTAGACTTGAGAAATCTTCTGCTAGAGCGACCGCTTCGTCAACTGTCTTTCCAATAATCGCATCACTCATCATGCTGGCACTCGCCATACTAATCGTACAGCCGTGTCCGTCAAAGTGAACATCTTCAATCACGCCGTTGTCATTTACAATCAGCTGTAACTGCAACACATCTCCACACGTTGGATTATTAAATTCAATCGTTGGAATGCTCGCATCATCCAACAATCCTTTATGGTGCGGATGAGAAGAATGATCCAAAATCACCTGACGATAAAGCTGATCTAATTTAGATAAGGCCATATTGGAAAAACTCCTTTACTTTTTCTAATGCTTCTAAAAACTGCTCTGCTTCTTGAAGCGTGTTATAGATATAAAAACTTGCACGGCACGTTGCCGGTACATCGAGCCATCTCATTAAAGGCTGCGCGCAATGATGTCCTGCGCGAACCGCAAAACCTTCCATATCAAGCGCCGTTGCGATGTCGTGTGGATGGATTCCATCGATGGTAAAACTAATGACTCCAGAATGCTGTGCTGGGTCACTTGGCCCGTACACCGTCACGCCTTCCATCTCTTGCATCTTCGGTAAGAGATAAGAGACTATTTCTTGTTCATGCTGATGGATATTCTCCATCCTAATTTCTTCCAAATAATCAATGGCAGCCGCTAGTCCGATGGCTCCTGCGATATTTGGAGTGCCGGCTTCGAATTTCCACGGCAATTCATTCCATGTACTCTCCTCATCGTACACAAAATCAATCATTTCGCCACCAAATTCGACAGGATTCATCTCTTGAAGAAGTGCTTCTTTTCCATACAAGACACCAATTCCTGTTGGAGCCAGCATCTTGTGTCCACTAAAGGCATAAAAGTCACAGTCCAATTCTTGGACGTCTACTGTTTGATGCGGCGCTGCTTGAGCACCATCCACAACAAGGACTCCTCCTACTGCGTGAACTAATTCTGCAACGCGTTTCACATCCGTTACCGTTCCTAGAACGTTTGAAGCGTGGTTAATCGATACGATTTTTGCCTTCTCGGTTAAAGAATCTTCAACTGCTTCAAGATCCAGCTCGCCCTCTTTCGTTAATGAAAAATAACGTAAGACGGCTCCTGTTTGTTTGGCCACTTGTTGCCAAGGAACCACATTCGAATGATGCTCAGCAGGGCTAATCCAAATTTCGTCTCCTTCTTGGAGGCGGCCCTGTGCAAACCCTTGTGCAACCCAGTTTAAGCTGGTTGTCGTTCCACGTGTAAAGAGCACTTCTTTGGCACTACTAGCATTGATAAATTTCGTCACTTTAGCTCGAGCTGCCTCATATAAATCGGTCGCTTCCTGTGCTAATGTATGCACCCCACGATGAATATTCGCATTATGAGTAGCATAGAATTTCTCAACAGCTTCTACGACTGGGCGTGGCTTTTGCGTTGTAGCTGCATTGTCTAAATAGACAAGCACTTCATCGTTGACTTCACGCTTTAATATTGGAAAGACTTCTCGAATCGTTTTACTAATCATAGCTAGCAACCAACTTTTGTTCAATCATATCTACAAGTTCTTTTTGAAGAGTACTTGAAGGAATTGAACGAATCACGGCTCCTAAGAAGCCACGAATCACGAGGCGTTTTGCCTCAGCTTCTGAGATTCCACGGCTTGTTAAGTAGAATAATTGTTCATCATCCACTTGTCCCACACTTGCTGCGTGTCCAGCCGTTACTTCATTTTCATCGATTAATAGAATTGGGTTCGCGTCTCCACGTCCGCCTTCTGAAAGCATGAGTACACGGCTTTCTTGTTGGGCATCTGCGAATTTCGCTCCTTTAATAATATGTCCAATTCCGTTAAACGTTAAGGTTGATTTATCTAAAATGACACCGTGCTGCAGGATATGTCCTACTGAATGTGGTGCATAGTTTGTCACACGTGTATCGATTCCTTGTACTTGGCGTCCTGTAGAAATACCAATCACATTCACTTGTGAATGTGAGCCATCTCCACGTAATTCAGAGTCGAAGTCTGCAATCACATTTCCATCATTCATAATGCCAAGTGCCCAGTTAATCGTTGCATCTTTTTCAAGATAACCACGACGGTTCACATACGCATCTGTTGATTGACCTAAAGTATCAACAGCCGCAAACTGAACTTTCGCTCCTTGTTTTGCAATCACTTCTACAACAATGTTTGCTGTATTCTTTTTGTCTCCAACACTCTCAAAACGTTCCACATAAGAGACCGAGCTATTTTCATCCGCCACGATTAAAACGTGTTTCACGAACGCTTCGTCCACTAAGTTGTTTTGAACGAAATGCGATTCAATAATCTCTTCCACGGCTACATTTTTAGGAATATAAATAAATACTCCTGAGTTGACCATTGCAGCGTGGTAAGCCGTTAAGCTATCTTCATCGACTGGTACTGCCTTTGTCATATAGTACGGTTTAACAAGCTCTGGATATTGTTCCAAAGCGTCAAATAAATCCATTACCAGTACATCATTCATGGCTGTTTCGGCATTCATTTCTTCCCAGTAAGATACCGCACCTAGTTGTACAATTTTTGCACTTCCAGCTGCTGTTGGAATCACTTTTGGAAGCTCCTCAATCATTGAAGTGCCTTCTCCGATTGAAGACTGAAATAAGTTCCAACGGTGGAATTTCACACGTTCAATAAATGGTAAGTCTAGCGTTTTAGCAAGTTCTAACCCTTTTAAACGTGTTTGTAGAAACCACTCTGGTTCATTCTTTGTAAGAGAGAATGCGGTGATTTCTTCTGGTGTTATGGTTAATTTTGTCTCTGCCACAATCTCACTCCTACTCTTGATGCTCAATCTTGATTCCTAATTCTTCACTGATTCCTTTGTATCCTTCAGCTTCTAGGCGACGAGCAAGAGACGCATCTCCTGTCATCACAACACGGCCATCCATCATAATATGTACTACATCAGGTTCAATATAGTTTAAGAGACGTTGGTAGTGCGTAATAATTAATGATCCAAAGTGGTCCCCACGCATCGCATTCACTCCACGAGAAACAACTTTCAACGCATCAATATCTAAGCCTGAGTCGATTTCATCTAGAATCGCAAATGTTGGTTCAATCATTAATAATTGAAGAATCTCATTACGTTTTTTCTCACCGCCTGAGAATCCTTCGTTTAAGTAGCGTTCTGCCATTTCTTCTGGCATATCTAATAGAGCCATTTTTTCATCAAGTTTCTTGATGAATTCACGAACTCCCATTTTGTCGCCTTCCTCACGACGTGCGTTGATTGCTGAACGCATGAATTCTGCATTTGTCAGCCCAACGATTTCACTTGGATATTGCATCGCTAAGAATAGACCCGCACGAGCGCGTTCGTCTACTTCCATTTCTAAGACGTTTTCGCCGTCTAATAGGATTTCCCCTTCTGTTACCTCATAACTTGGATGACCCATAATGGCTGCGGAAAGTGTTGATTTCCCAGTTCCGTTTGGTCCCATGACTGCGTGAATTTCTCCAGTGTTAATCGTTAAATTAACGCCCTTTAAAATTTCTTTGTCTTCAATCGATACATGTAGATTTTTAATCTCTAAAGTTGCCACGATTCATTCTCCTTTATAATCATTCTATTCTGTCTTATTTTATCCTAATTGAGAACGATTCGCAAATAGACGCCCTCTAAAAATCATGTTATTATGCTTTTCATTTTCATAAAAATGCGGTATGATGAAACATATTTTTGAAAGAAAGGCTGATGCACATGCAAACTTATCCACTTATTGGTATTGCGGGAAATCATCGCCAAGATAATACGGAAGAAGATCGCTACATTTTATCGTACGCAGCTAACGGTTTTGTCCGTGGCCTTGAAAAGGCAAATGCAATTCCTGTCATTATTCCCATCAGTAACCCAGAATTTGCAAAAGAATTCATCTCTCGGGTAGATGGACTTCTATTAGCAGGTGGACAAGACGTTTCTCCATTATTATATGGAGAAGAACCGCACTTAAAATTAGAACGTACTTACCCTGCTCGTGATGCGTTTGAAATTGAGCTCATTAAAGAAGCTTATAGACAACACAAACCAATCTTTGCAGTGTGTCGCGGCTTACAAATTCTAAACGTCGCTTTTGGTGGGACACTCTACCAAGATATCGAATCACAATACGAAAATATTTCTGTGAAACATACGCAAAAAACAATGCCAAGCCAACCAACACATACGATTCAAATCGCAAGTGGAAGTGAGCTTTCTCGCGTTCTTGGAACAACGACTCCAGTGAACTCTTACCACCACCAAGCGGTTAAACAATTGGCCTCTGACTTTGTTCCAGTTGCTTGGAGTACGGATGGGCTGATCGAAGCGTTCGAATCTAAATCAAAGGACCAAAGTGTAGTTGCCGTTCAATGGCATCCAGAATTATTAATTGAAGATAGCAATGTGATGCAAGGGTTATTTGATAACTTTGTGGAGCGTGTCATTCGATCCAAACAAAATGCATAATAAAAAAAACGAATTCTCACTCGCTGAGAACTC
>CAJPNA010000129.1 GCA_905371865.1 uncultured Carnobacterium sp. | reverse complement strand
GTGGCATTGGTCCGTCAGTTGAAGCTACTACAAGGATAGCTCCGTCCATTTGAGCAGCACCAGTGATCATGTTTTTAACGTAGTCCGCGTGTCCTGGGCAGTCAACGTGAGCATAGTGACGAGTTTCTGTTTCGTACTCAACGTGAGAAGTGTTGATTGTGATTCCGCGTTCGCGTTCTTCTGGAGCTTTATCGATTGCACCGTAATCTTGAGCTTGCGCAAAACCTTTCTTAGCTAAAACAGTTGTGATAGCAGCAGTTAATGTTGTTTTACCGTGGTCAACGTGGCCGATTGTACCAATGTTAACGTGTGGTTTTGAACGGTCAAATTTTTCTTTTGCCATTTAAATGATTCCTCCTATTAATTGAGTTTTGTTAGATTCTATAACAGTATCTACCGATTGTAATTATACCAAAGAACTCTCTTAAAAATCAACTGGTTATGACTGACATAACCAGTCGATATCGTTCATTTGATAGTTATCAAATGGGGGGAGATTATTCTCCGTTACCGCCATTTTTCTTAATGATTTCTTCTGCAATGCTCTTAGGAACATCTTCATAGTGGTCGAATGTCATACTGAATGTACCACGACCTTGTGTTGCAGAACGTAATGTAGTCGCGTAACCGAACATTTCTGATAAAGGAACCATACCTTTAACGATTTGTGCGTTACCACGGATTTCAGAACCTTCAATACGTCCACGACGAGCGTTAACGTGGCCCATTACATCTCCGAAGTACTCTTCTGGAACTGTAATTTCAACAGCCATCATAGGTTCTAAGATAGCAGGTTGAGCTTTCTTAGCAGCAGCTTTAAGCGCCATAGAAGCGGCAACTTTGAAGGCTGTTTCAGATGAATCGACATCGTGGTAGCTTCCATCGTAAAGTTTAGCTTTGATGTCCACTAATGGGTAGCCAGCTAACACCCCGTTTTCCATAGCATCTTTCAATCCAGCTTCAACTGCAGGGATGTATTCACGAGGAACAACCCCACCGACAATTGCGTTTTCGAATTCGAATCCAGCACCTTCTTCGTTAGGAGTAAATTCAATCCATACGTGACCGTATTGACCTTTACCACCTGATTGACGAACGAATTTACCTTCAGCTTGTGTAGAAGCACGGAATGTTTCACGGTAAGATACTTGAGGAGCACCTACGTTAGCTTCTACTTTGAACTCACGACGCATACGGTCAACGATGATGTCCAAGTGTAACTCACCCATACCAGCGATAACTGTTTCACCAGTTTCTTGGTTAGTGTAAGCACGGAATGTTGGATCTTCTTCTGCAAGTTTTTGTAAAGCAATACCCATTTTATCTTGGTCAGCTTTTGATTTAGGTTCAATAGCAACCTCGATAACTGGATCAGGGAATTCCATTGATTCTAAGATAACTTCAGCTTTTTCATCACATAATGTGTCCCCTGTAGTTGTATCTTTAAGACCAACTGCAGCAGCGATGTCTCCTGAGAATACTTCTGGAATTTCTTGACGAGAGTTCGCGTGCATTTGTAGGATACGTCCTACACGTTCACGTTTACCTTTCGTTGAGTTCTTAACGTATGAACCTGATTGTAAAGTACCAGAGTACACACGGAAGAATGTTAAACGACCTACGAATGGGTCAGTCATAACTTTGAAGGCCAATGCTGAGAATGGTTCTTCATCAGATGAATGACGTTCTACTTCTTGGTCTGTGTTAGGGTCTACCCCTTTAATTGAAGGAACATCTAATGGAGATGGTAAGTAGTCAACTACTGCATCTAACATTAATTGTACCCCTTTGTTTTTGAAGGCTGAACCACATAATACTGGGTAGAATTCTACCGCACATGTAGCTTTACGGATAGCTGCTTTTAATTCAGCTTCTGAAATTTCGTCACCTTCTAAATAGCGTTCCATTAATTCTTCATCAGTTTCAGCAACAGCTTCCACTAATTTTTCACGCCATTCTTCAGCTAAGTCTTGTAAATCTTCAGGGATATCTGTTTCTTGGATATCTGTACCTAAGTCATTTGTATAGATTTCAGCTTTCATTTTGATTAAGTCAATGATACCAGTGAAGTTGTCTTCAGCTCCGATTGGTAATTGAATTGGGTGTGCATTTGCTTGTAAACGATCATGGATTGTACCTACTGAGTATAAGAAGTCAGCACCGATTTTATCCATTTTGTTTGCAAATACAATACGTGGAACTCCGTATGTTGTCGCTTGACGCCATACAGTTTCTGTTTGAGGTTCTACACCAGATTGCGCATCAAGTACAGCTACCGCACCATCTAATACACGAAGAGAACGTTCTACTTCAACTGTGAAGTCCACGTGCCCTGGAGTGTCGATGATGTTGATACGGTGACCTTTCCATTGTGCTGTTGTAGCAGCTGATGTAATAGTGATACCACGTTCTTGTTCTTGTTCCATCCAGTCCATTTGTGAAGCTCCTTCGTGAGTTTCACCAATTTTGTGGATTTTACCAGTGTAATAAAGTACACGCTCAGTCGTTGTAGTTTTACCTGCATCGATGTGGGCCATGATACCGATATTACGAGTATTTTCAAGAGAGAATTCTCTTTTTGCCATCTTCGTTCTACACCTCTTTCTATATTTCTAACAATAAGCGAGACCAAAAAGGTTGAAAAACCTTTTTAATCTTACCAACGATAGTGAGCAAACGCTTTGTTCGCTTCAGCCATTTTATGTGTATCTTCACGTTTCTTAACAGAAGCACCTGTGTTGTTCGCAGCATCCATAATTTCTTTTGCTAAACGAACTTCCATAGTATCTTCACCACGTAGACGTGAGTAGTTTACTAACCAACGTAAACCTAATGTAGTACGACGGTCTGGACGAACTTCCACAGGAACTTGATAGTTAGAACCCCCTACACGACGAGCTTTAACTTCAAGAACAGGCATAATGTTTTTCATTGCTTGTTCGAAAACTTCCATTGGATCGTTTCCAGTTTTTTCTTTAACGATATCAAATGCGTTATATAAGATTGTTGCAGCTTTACCACGTTTTCCATCTACCATTAAACGGTTGATTAAACGAGTAACTAATTTTGAATTATAAATTGGATCAGGTAAAACATCACGTTTTGCGACAGGACCTTTACGAGGCATTTATAATCCTCCTTTCATTTAATGAGTGTTTATTTATTATTTGTTTTTAGGACGTTTAGTACCGTATTTAGAACGACCTTGCATACGGTTGTTAACTCCTGCAGTGTCTAAAGCACCACGAATGATATGGTAACGTACCCCTGGTAAGTCTTTTACACGTCCACCGCGGATTAATACAACGCTGTGTTCTTGTAAGTTGTGACCGATACCTGGAATGTACGCAGTTACTTCGATTAAGTTAGATAAACGTACACGGGCATATTTACGTAACGCTGAGTTAGGTTTTTTAGGTGTCATAGTACCTACACGAGTACATACACCACGTTTTTGTGGAGAGTTTGTATTCGTTTGTGATTTTTTGAAACTGTTATAGCCTTTACCTAACGCTGGAGAAGCTGATTTCTCAACTGCTGATTTACGAGGTTTACGGACTAATTGGTTAATAGTTGGCATTAAGCTCTTCCTCCTTCCCTAACGGGTTCTTCTTGGTCCACACTTCCGGGCGGACCATTTTTTGTTAAAAATTAAAAGACATCACTGTCTTATAAAATGGCCTTCTTACCAGTCAGCACGACTGATTTGATTACTTATCAGGAATCAGGTATAAAAGCACCTCTAATAGAATATCATTTCTTCACTTTAGCGTCAAGAGATTTCCTATTCAATTATCGAAACTTTCCATTGAGAAAATAGTGGCTTTTTAAATCGTACAATCCATTTTAAATTAAAAAAAGACGGGATTTCTCCCGCCTCAATATTTTTTTATTATAGAAAATTAAGCTTTTCCTGTTGAACCAAAGATATCCATTGTTTCTTTTGTTACTTTAACGATAGCATCGAAACCAGGCTTGATAACTTTACGTGGGTCATAAACACCAGCATCTGCATTTAATTTAGCACGAACTGCTGCTGTCCATTGTTGTTGTAATTCAGTGTTAACGTTAATTTTAGCATGTCCACGTTCGATTGCTTTTTTGATTTGGTATTCTGGAATACCTGATCCACCGTGTAATACTAATGGAGCACCTGTAGCTTCTGAGATTGCTAACATTTCATCGAAACCTAAAACTGGTTCGCCTGAGTAAGTTCCGTGAACTGAACCTAAAGCTGCTGCTAATGCATCAATTTTAGCTTCTTTAACCATACGTACACATTCGTTTAAGTCAGCGTAGTTAATTCCTCCAGTTACGCCATCTTCAGTACCACCTACAGTACCTACTTCAGCTTCTACTGAAGCTCCTTTTGGATGTGCATACGCTACAACTTCTTTAGTTAATGCGATGTTTTCATCGATTGGGAAGTGAGAGTGGTCAAACATTACTGAGCTGAATCCAGCATCGATGTATTGTTTACATACTTCTACTGAAGAACCGTGATCTAAGTGTAATGCTACTGGAACAGTGATGTCCATTGAATCTAATAACGCATTTACCATAGCTGAAACAACTTTTGGTCCACCCATGTATTTACCAGCGCCTTCAGACACACCTAAGATAATTGGTGAGTTAGCTTCTTGAGCTGCTGTTAATACTGCTTGTGTCCATTCTAAGTTGTTGATGTTGAATTGACCAACAGCGTATTTACCTTCTTTAGCTTTTTGTAACATTTCAGTCATGCTTACTAAACGACTCATGTTTTAGTTCCTCCTTGATGCTTACAGCATTTATTTTTAACGGTCTTATTATAACGTATTCTTTTTTGAATTTCTACCTTTTATTGTTTTTAACATTTCCGTAATCTTTCTTCTGAAAAATGATGGGTGCACCATTCGTTCAAAAAAAACTAA
>CAJPNA010000128.1 GCA_905371865.1 uncultured Carnobacterium sp. | reverse complement strand
GTGGATTCAATGGAATCTTCTTAATGGCTTCAAACCCTGTGGATATCTTAACTTATGCAACTTGGAAATTCTCTGGACTTCCAAAAGAACGCGTTATCGGTTCTGGTACTTCTTTAGACAGTGCTCGTTTCCGTCAAACAATCGCTGAATTAGTAGGCGTTGACGCTCGTAATGTTCACGGATATATCATGGGTGAACACGGAGATACTGAATTCCCAGTTTGGTCACATACAAACGTCGGCGGTTTACAAATCTATGAATGGGTTCGTCAAAATCCACATGTAGATGAAGAAAAATTAGTCGAAGTATTCTTCCAAGTGCGTGATGCAGCTTACGAAATTATTGCTAAAAAAGGTGCGACTTACTACGGTATCGGTGCTACTCTAGCACGTATTACAAAAGCCATCTTAAATAATGAACAAGCGATTTTCCCATTATCGGTATATCTTGAAGGTCAATATGGACAAGATGATATTTATATCGGAGCTCCAGCCGTTATCGGTCGTGAAGGGATTCGTCAAATCATCGAAATCCCTCTAGCAGACTCTGAACAAGAGAAAATGGACTTATCTGCAAGAACCTTGAAATCCATCTTAAATGATGCTTTTGAAAAATTAGAATCAGAAAATAACTAAAAAAAGAAAACTGAGTCGATAAATCGACTCAGTTTTTTTTCATTAAAACATCGTTAAAATGGGTACGATTATAATAGGCATGAAAATAGCGGGCAAGAAATTAAGGACTTTTATCTTTGTAATCCCTAAAAGATTCATCGCTAACCCAACTAACAGTAAGGACCCCACCGCTGACATAGAAACTGTGACTGTCTCACTTAAATAAGGGGATACGAATTGCGATAATCCTACTAGAATTAATTCATATGCAATCACAGCTACAGATGATAGGCCAACGCCAATCCCTTCAGTTGTAGCAAGAAATATCGAAGTAATACCATCTAAAATGGATTTAGTTTGAAGTAAACTCGGTTCCCCAGTCAATCCTAGTTGAATCGACCCCATTGTAGCTAAGGCTCCTACACAGAAAATCATCACCGCAGCGACAAATCCTTCTCCTAAATTGACATTTGTCTCTTTTCCTTTTGAAGTCTTCTCTTGAAGCCAGTCCGCAAATTTACGAACACGTTCCTCCATTTGAATCCCTTCTCCAACAAGCGCTCCAAAAACGAGAGATAAAATCATAATCATACTACTAGGAATTTGAATGGCTCCTTTAATTCCTACTAAAAATACACAAAGAGCTAAACCTTGCATAATATGTTGGGAAAAACGATCTGCGATAATATTTCTGAGAAATACTCCCACAATCGCCCCTACTGCAATAGCTACTCCATTTATTAAAATAATCACTGAAAAACTCCTTCATTCTAAATCTATTACGCGAAGGAATTCTTCTCCTTAACGCTATTCCACAAAAAGACTTTGTGGATCTTCAAACGGAGATTCTATCTCCTCTGTTTCGTGCTTTCTTTCTAAAAAATATACTTGTTCAATAACGACTTCGGTAACGTAAACTTCTTGATGGTTCTTGTTCGTATAGCGACGCGTATTCAGTCTTCCTTCTACTCCAATCCGGTCTCCTTTTTTGACAAACTTGCCGATCCGTTCTGCAATTTTGCCCCAAGCGACCACTTGAATGAAGTGTGAATGATAAGAATCATCATTGTTTCGATATACATTTTGCACCGCAATTGTATTATTAAACACACTTTTTCCTGAAGGTTGAAGCTGTTGTACTTCCACCTCTTTGACAACACGACCAATTAAAGATACTAAGTTCATGGAACCTACCTCCTATAGTTTTTCTATAGTAAGCTACGTTCCCTCCTTTTAATTGGATTTTTCTTCTTTTAGGTTTTGAGCAAATTCCGAGATTTTTCGAAGTCTATGATTTACTCCCGATTTTGAGATTGCCCCAGAAGGAAGTATCTCCCCTAATTCTTTCAAACTAATTTCTGGGTTTTCTAATCGGATTTTTGCGATTTCAGATAATTTATCTGGCAATGAATCCAACCCCACCGTATCTTCGATATACTGAATCTCTTCAATTTGACGGGTTGCGGCATTAACCACTTTATTAATATTTGCATTTTCGCAATTCACTAGGCGGTTAGCCGTATTTCTCATATCCCGAATAATGCGAATATCTTCAAAATGAAGCATGGCATTTGATGCGTGAATCACTGCTAAGAAGTCCGCAATTTTTTCAGCTTCTTTTAAATAAGTGATATATCCTTTTCGACGCTCAATCGTTCTAGCATTCAATCCAAAAGCATTCATCATCTGGCAAATATCATCATTGTGTTCTTCATAAATAGAGTAGATTTCTAGATGATAACGGCTCGTCTTTGGATCATTAATAGAGCCTCCTGCTAGAAAAGCGCCTCGCAGATACGCACGCATTTTTTCTTCATCATCTCTAATATTTTCTGGAACTCGCATATTGAATAATCCGCTCGATTTGATATTCAGATCTTCTAAAATTTCTTCCGTTCCATGTTTCAGACGTACAATATAAACATTATTTTTCTTTAGTTTCATTTTACGTCGAACTAAGAGTTCACTCTCAACTTGATAATACTTCTTCAATAAAATATAAATACGTCTGGCAATGGCTGCATTTTCCGTCTGAATATTTAAGATTAATTGGCGGTTCAAAATCCCAACTGCACCATTCATTCGAATAAGCGCCGCTAATTCGTATTTTGAATAATCATATTGCACTTCTAGCTGTGTTAACTCTTGTTTTGTTTCTGCAGCAAAAGATAATAAGGACACTCGTTTGTTCCTCCTTTCTCTTTTTGTCATAGTGAAGGAGCCAAAAGACAAGCCTTGGCTCCTTCTCCTTAATTATTTTCAGTTTTTGCACTTTGTAAGAGACGGAATAATTCATCAATTACTTTTTCTCCATCATGGTATACCCCATTTTCACGAAGACGAATAAAGTCTGATGAAATAACGCGACATCCTTGGTCTCTTAACCCTTGGAAGTCATATTTTACCTGATAAAGATATTCTTCATTCTTTTGTTGGCTTAAATATTCTTCCGGAACTTCCTCTGTATTCACGAGAACCGTATCAATAAATTTCGTTCCTAAATGTTCATGTAACACACGAACATGATCGGCATCCGTAAATTGCTCAGTCTCCCCTAATTGGGTCATGATGTTACAAATATACACTACTTCTGCATTGGTTTCACAGACTGCTTCACCAATATCACTAATCATAAGGTTTGGCAAAATACTTGTATATAAACTACCCGGACCCAAAACGACCATATCCGCTTCCATAATGGCATTAATTACTTCTCGGGCTGCCATAGGAGTCCGACGTTCGTCTAACTGGCGATTTTTATCATAACAGTGAACCGAAACCTTTTTAATTTCTTTGCGTAATTTCACTAATTTAGATTCTCCATCTACAATCGTACCATCTTTAAACTCTGCACGAAGTAATAAAGGTTCTTCTGCCGCTGGATAAACATGCCCTTCAACCGCCATCATTCGAGATAGTAACCGGATGGCATCAAAAATATTATTTCCTCGCATTTCCGTTAATGCTGCAATAATTAAGTTCCCGATGGCATGTCCTGCAAAGAACTGATCATCTGAATTGAAACGGTATTGAAATATTTCTTTTTGAAGAGGATTCATAGGCGAAAGAGCAATCATGCAATTTCGAATATCTCCTGGTGGGACGACGTTCATATAGTCCCTGATAACTCCTGAACTTCCACCATCATCAGCAACTGTTACGATTGCAGTGACTTCTGCGTCACGCTTCCGGAGATTTCTAAGGAGAACAGGCAGTCCTGTTCCTCCTCCAATTACCGTAATTTTTGGGCCCTTTTTCTTTCTCGGTGGGTTTGGTGTTACCTCAAACATCATGAGCGTCCATTCCCTTCTTTACGACGATCTTTGTCACGATGAGAAATTTTCACATTATAAGAGTCGGATAATAATTCCCGGCCAATTCGTTCAGCAAAAGCTACAGAACGGTGTTGTCCACCTGTACATCCAATCGCAATCGTTACGCTGGATTTCCCTTCTTTCTTGTAACCCGGGATAGAGAAGTCCAGTAAGTCCATCAATTTATGATAGAACGTCTTTGCTTCTGGCTGACTCATTACATAGTCATAAACTGGCTCGTCTAAGCCTGTCAAAGGACGTAACTCTGGAATATAATGCGGGTTTGGTAAGAAACGAACATCCATCACCACATCTGCATCAATCGGTAATCCATACTTAAATCCAAAGGACATCACTTGAATCGTAAATACACCTTCTTGACCAGTAGAGAAAGCTTGCATGATTTCTTCACGTAACTGACGAGGAGATAAATTCGTTGTATCAATGACTTTTTGCGAGCGCGTCTTAATATCTTGTAGTAAGCGACGCTCCGCAATAATTCCATCATAAATACGACCTTCCCCAGCTAGTGGGTGAGTTCTTCTAGTTTCTTTATAACGAGAGACTAATGCATCATCACTCGCTTCTAAGAATAAAATTTTTGTGGTAATAAAGGAAGTATTATCTAGTCCACCGATTGCGGACATGATCTCATCAAAGAACGCACGAGAACGTAAATCGATTACAAGCGCAATCTTTGTAATTTTTCCTGATTCTTTCACTAATTCCCAGAATTTTGGTAATAAACTTGGCGGCATATTATCGACACAGAAATATCCCATATCTTCAAAACTTTGCATAGCAACGGTTTTACCTGCACCGCTCATTCCTGTAATGACGACTAATTCTAATTGATCTACTGTCATTGTCATTCTCCTATCTTTTCTAAGATATAATAACCTTTTTAATTATAACATATCCGGGCGTGTCATCGTTAATGTTTATGAAATTTCCCATTGCACGAAGAACTCAAAAAAAGAAGGGATACTTGTC
>CAJPNA010000127.1 GCA_905371865.1 uncultured Carnobacterium sp. | reverse complement strand
ATACAAGAAAGCGCTAAAATATGGTATAGTAGAAAGGAATGAAGAAAAGAGGGATGTTATGAAACCTGTTACGGTTCAAGAGTTAATCAAAAATATTCACTTAAAACCAATTTACGGAGAAGAATACTTAGATAGACCGATTGTTACAAGTGAAATTTCAAGACCGGGATTAGAATTAGCCGGCTATTTTAATTTTTATCCAGCGGAGAGAATTCAATTATTGGGACGTACTGAAACGTCCTTCGCGCAGGAGATGGATTCACAATCGAGATATGAAGTGATGGAGCTCTTATGTACTCCAGAGACCCCATGTTTTATTTTCTCTCGTAAATTAGAACCGCCAAAAGAGCTTATCGAAGCGGCAGAAAAAGCACAGATTCCTATCTTGCAAGCTTCTTCTAAAACAACGCAGGTTTCTAGTAGTGTGACAAACTTTTTAGAAGGAAGATTAGCTGAACGTTTCTCAATGCATGGGGTATTGCTAGATGTATTTGGGATTGGGTTACTCATCACTGGTGAAAGTGGAGTGGGTAAATCAGAAACGGCTTTAGAATTAGTTCAAAAAGGACACCGACTCGTTGCAGATGATCGTGTAGAACTGTATCACTACGATGAATTAACCTTAATCGGGGAAGCACCAGAGATTTTAAATAATTTGATTGAAATTCGTGGTGTCGGGATTGTTGATGTGATGACGCTATTTGGAGCAGGAGCTATTTTAGATTCTAAACAAGTCGATTTAGTGGTTCATCTTGAAAATTGGACTCCTGAAAAGAGATATGATCGATTAGGTGGAAATATGGAAAATGTCGAAATTTTAGGAGTTGAAATTCCTAAAATTCGTATTCCGGTGAAGACAGGTCGAAATGTATCGATTATTCTTGAAGTAGCCTGTATGAACTTCCGCGCTAAAAAAATGGGCTTTGATGCTACAGAAAACTTTACCAATCGATTGTCTAAATTGATTGAAGAAAATAAAGAAGTTTAGGAGTAAACAGTAAATGAATGTATTAGAAATGGCTTTGACCATTAATCCAATTGCTTTTGAAATTGGAGGATTACAAGTACGATGGTATGGAATTATTATTGCCTTTGGAATCTATTTGGCAACGACTTTAGCAGATAGGGAAGCTACCAGAAAAGGCTATCGCAAAGATTTTATTATTGATTTGGTATTCTGGGCAGTCCCTCTCGGATTTGTTGGAGCAAGATTGTATTACATTCTTTTTGAATGGCAATATTATTTAGCAAATCCAGCCGAAATTATTCAAATTTGGCATGGTGGTATCGCAATTTACGGGGGAGTCATTGCAGGGGCAGCAACAGTTTATTGGTTTGCTAAAAAAGAGAAAGTTTCTTTTGCATTACTTCTTGATATTTTGGCTCCTGTTGTATTGCTGGCTCAGTCAATTGGTCGCTGGGGGAACTTCACGAATCAAGAGGCTCATGGCGAGGTTACAACCCGTGCTTTCTTAGAAGGATTGCATTTACCAAACTTCATTATTGAACAAATGCATATCAATGGAGCTTATTACCAACCAACCTTCTTATACGAATCACTTTGGTCGTTTATCGGAGTGCTTATTTTATTCTATCTTCGTAGACGCAAAGGTGTAAAAGTAGGGGAGATAGCGGCTGGCTACCTAATATGGTATTCATTTGGTCGTTTCTTCATCGAAGGAATGCGTACAGATAGCCTCTGGATGTTTAACGTCATCAGAATTTCTCAACTGGTTTCAATCGTATTATTCCTATTAGGAATTGGTCTGATTATTGTAAGAAGACGTCGAATTCCAGCGGTTCCGGATTATGTTTCTATCGATAATCCACAATCTCCAATATTATTCGGAAAAGTGTAAAGGAGTTTTGATATGAAAAAAATCGCCATTTTAGGAGCAGGTTCATGGGGAACTGCATTAGCAATGGTTCTAGCAGAAAACCAACATGAAGCTCGACTTTGGGGAAATAATGAAGCTCAAATTAAAGAAATTAATGAGCGTCATACAAATGAACATTTCTTGCCCGATGTATTCTTAGACCCTTCAATTAAAGGATATTTAGATTTAGCAGAAGCGGTAAAAGATGTGGATGCGATTTTATTCGTACTCCCAACAAAAGTGATTCGTTTGGTTGCGAAACAATTAAATGACTTGCTCGAGAATAAACCGATGATTATTCATGCAAGTAAGGGGTTAGAGCAAGAAACGTATAAACGTATTTCAGAAATTTTAGCAGAAGAACTAGACCGTAATCGCTACGAGGATATTGTCGTGTTATCCGGACCAAGTCATGCAGAAGAAGTTTCTAGACGAGATATTACGACAATTACAGCGGCATGTGAAAATATAGAGTCTGCAAAATATGTACAAAAACTGTTTAGCAATTCATTTTTCCGTGTATATACGAATACTGATTGCATCGGAGTTGAAATGGGAGCGGCATTAAAGAATGTTATTGCTGTTGGAGCAGGGGCTCTTCATGGGTTAGGATACGGAGATAATGCAAAAGCAGCCTTGATGACAAGAGGGTTAACAGAAATCAGTCGTCTGGGAGTAGCTTTTGGAGCAGATCCGCTGACTTTTATTGGACTTAGTGGGGTAGGAGATTTAATTGTTACTTGTACGAGTATTCATTCTCGTAACTGGAGATGTGGGGATCAAATTGGGAAAGGAATTCCACTTCCAACGATTCTAGAAAATATGGGAATGGTTGTTGAGGGGGTAGAAACCTGTAAAGCAGTGTATGCTTTGGCAAAAGAGAAAAATATTGAAATGCCAATTACGGCTGCAGTTTACAATGTGTTATATAACGGACATGATGTTCGCAAAGAAATTCAATGCCTAATGGGTCGTGAATATAAATCAGAAGCATCCATAAAAGAACACCAATAAAACGATCGGAGGAATAAACAGATGCAAAAAGTGAGAAAAGCAGTCATTCCAGCTGCTGGGTTAGGAACTCGTTTTCTTCCAGCAACAAAAGCTATGGCAAAAGAAATGTTACCAATCGTGGACAAACCTACGATTCAATATATTGTAGAGGAAGCTCTAGCATCAGGAATTGAAGATATTTTAATTGTTACTGGTAAGAGTAAACGTCCAATCGAGGATCATTTTGACTCAAACATCGAATTAGAGTCAAACCTTGAGGCCAAAGGAAAGAAAGAGTTATTAGAACTCGTTCAAGAAACAACAGGAATTAACTTGTACTTTGTTCGTCAATCGTATCCAAAAGGGTTAGGAGATGCGGTTCTTCAAGCAAAAGCTTTTGTTGGCGGAGAGCCATTCGTCATTATGCTTGGAGATGATATTATGCGAGATGAAGTACCTTTAACAAAACAATTGATTGAAGGCTACGAAAGAACCCATGCTTCAAATATCGCCGTCATGGAAGTTCCTAATGAAGAAACTTATAAATACGGAATTATCGATCCAGAAAGTGAAGTAGAAGATGGATTGTACAATGTACGTCGTTTCGTTGAAAAACCAAAACCTGAAGAAGCACCAAGTAATTTAGCCATTATCGGTCGCTACTTATTAACACCAGAAATTTTTGAAATTTTAGAAAAGCAAGAACCTGGTGCAGGTGGGGAAGTTCAATTAACAGATGCGATTGATACATTGAATTTAACGCAAAGAGTGTTTGCTAAACAATTTAAAGGTGAACGTTTTGATGTGGGTGACAAATTCGGATTTATGAAGACGAGCATTGAATTTGGATTAGAACATCCAGAAATCAAAAATAGCTTAAAAGAATACCTGATTGCATTAGGTAAGAAATTACAAGGAAATACTAGTGAGCAATAAAGTTGCCCAATTGATGTTCGTATCTTAAACTGAAATGGAAGGAGAGCGTTGGACTATGTCTCAGCGCTCTTAGTTTATACAAAAGGAGAATCTCTGATGGAAGAAAGAGCAATTTATGATGTAGTCATTATCGGAAGTGGCCCTGGTGGAATGACAGCGGCGCTTTATACTTCTCGTGCGAATTTAAAAACGTTAATCTTAGAAAAAGGCGTTCCTGGAGGAGAATTATTAAATACTTCAGATGTAGAAAACTATCCTGGTTTCCCTACAATTTCTGGGCCAGAATTAGCGGACAATATGTATAAAGGTGCAATGCAATTCGGCGCAGAATATGCTTATGGCCAAGTGTCTAAAATCGAATTAGAGGGCGATCTTAAAGTCATCACTGCAGGCAAGAAAACATACTATGCTTACGCAGTTGTCATTGCGACTGGTTCCTATCACCGTAAATTAGAAGTTCCTGGTGAAGAAGAATATGCCGGACGTGGTGTTTCTTACTGTGCGGTATGTGATGGAGCATTCTTCAAAGATAAGAAAATCTTCGTCATCGGGGGAGGGGACTCAGCGGTTGAAGAAGGAACGTATTTAACACAATTCGGAAAAAGCGTGACTATCGTTCATCGTCGCGATCAATTACGTGCACAAAAAGTATTGCAAGACCGTGCATTCGCCAATGAAAAAATCGACTTCTTATGGAATTCAGTTGTTGAAGAATTTGTAGGGGATGGTTCAAAAATCACTGGCGTTCGCGTAAAAAATGTGAATACAGGTGAAGTAACAACGCATGATGCGGATGGAGTCTTCATTTATGTGGGACTTTTACCAGTTTCAGATCCATTCAAGGACTTAAACATCACAGATGCAGAAGGTTGGATTGTAACAAACGAGCAAATGGAAACGTCTATTCCGGGAATCTTTGCAGTGGGTGATGTTCGTCAAAAAACATTACGTCAAATCACAACAGCAGTTGGAGATGGCGGACAAGCAGGACATATGGTCTATAATTACGTAGAAGAAATTAAAGAAAAACAATAATATTCACGGGAAAGGTCCTATCATCATTTATTCGATGATAGGACCTTTTTTTGGTAAAAGAATTCCATTTATAAAATATAAAATAGTCTGTTTTTC
>CAJPNA010000126.1 GCA_905371865.1 uncultured Carnobacterium sp. | reverse complement strand
CTTGAAAAGCAAACTAAAAAATGAAACAGATAATTTACCTGTTTCATTTTATGTTTTTACTCTTAATAATTTATTCATTCTGAAACGTTGTTATTATATTGCTTGCAACTTTTTCAGAGATACCTATCTCCTGTAACTCCTCAACACTAGCGGTTTTTAAAGCGGTAGTAGTCTTAAAATGACTTAAAAGTTTCTTTCTAGTTTTCGGTCCTACTCCATCTATTAACTCCAATTTTGAGGAGAAAGTATTCTTGCTTCTAACTTGTCTATGAAAAGTTATAGCAAATCGGTGAACCTCTTCTTGTACTCTTTGAATCAATTGAAAGGCTTGTCCTTTTCGGTCCAGTTCGATAGGAGTAAATTTTTCTCCATAAATTAAAGAAGCTGTTTTATGTTTATCATTTTTTACCATCCCACAAACCGGAATAGATAAGCCTAGTTCATCCTCTAGAACTTCCATAGCAGCTTTCATTTGGATTTTTCCACCATCCATTAAAATTAAGTCAGGAAAGTCAGCTTTTTCTCTTAGCAATCTTGAATAACGTCTTCTTATCACTTCTTGCGTCGTCGCAAACTCATGGCTTCCAAGGACCGTCTTCACCTTAAATTTTCGATAATGTTTCCGATCGGGTTTTCCATCTCGAAAAACAACCATAGCAGAAACAGGATTCGTACCTTGAATATTTGAATGGTCAAAAGACTCAATCACCGACAACTTTTCAAGTCCAAGAGCTTGCGATAACTCATCTAAAGCACCTAATGTTTTTAACTGACTCTGCTCTTCCCTTCTAAACTTCTCTAATAAAGAAATCTCACTATTTTGAGTAGCCAAGTCTAACATTCTTTTTTTAGATCCTCTTTTTGGGGATACAGCTTTTACACCAAGTGTTTCAGATAGTAAATCAATATCTAAAGCATCCGGAACTAATATTTCTTTAGGTAAAATATGATTTTGATCTTCATAAAACTGAATAATAAAGGATAAAACTTCATCTTCAATTTGATCATAAATAGGAAACATCGCTGCTTCTCTTTTAATAATCGTTGATTGTCTTAATAAAAATACTTGAATTGAAATCCACCCTCGATCAACATAGTACGCAAATACATCTCGATTCGTAAAATCAGAACTCATTATATTTTGCTTCTCAACCGTTGCTTCAATGTATTGAATTTGATCACGATAATCCATAGCTTTTTCGAATTCTAAACGCTCAGAGGCCTCTAACATTCTTTGATTCAAATCATCTTTAATGGTTTTAACATCTCCATTTAAAAAACGTTGAATCTTTTTTATTTGTTTTTTGTATTCTTCCTCAGAAATTTCATGGTCGCAACAACCGATGCACTGTCCTAAATGATAATAAAAACAAGCTCTGGTTTCATTCTTCCCACATTTTCTTAATGGATAAATTTTTTGAATGAGTTGCTGGGTAGATGTAGCAGCAGTTACATTAGGGTAAGGTCCGAAATAGATTCCTCCATCTTTTTCAACTTTGTGAGAAATCACTAGTTGCGGATTCCTCTCTGAAGTGATTTTCAAATAAGGATACATCGTCCCCTGTTTCAACTTAATATTGTAGTACGGTTGATATTTTTTTATCAGATTAATTTCGAGTAAAAGAGATTCTTTATTTGTCTTTGTCACAATATACTCAAAATGGTGGATTTCACTAACTAGTTTTTCAGTTTTCGTATCATGTGCACCTCTGAAATAAGAACGAACACGATTTTTTAAATTCTTGGCCTTCCCAATATAGATAATCTCATCGTTACTATTTCTCATAATATAGCAACCCGGTAAATCAGGAAGATTTTTAAGTTTGCTTTCAATCAATTCAGTAGCCATTTAATCTTCCTTTCATTCAAGACTAATAAAAAGTACATTCTATTTATAAAGCAGTTTTATATACCTCATAAGCAACTTCAGGAGTTATATCCCCATGTTCGGATAAATCGACCTTCTTATGACGTTTTAGTCCTTCCACTAATGCTGGGATTACTTCTTCACCTAAACCTACATCACTAAATCGAGTAGGAGCACCTAGAGATGAGAAAAATTTTTCTGTATTTATAATAGCTTGTTCAACAACTTCATCATCTTCTCCGTCTAATCCCCAAACACGTTTCCCATATTGAACTAACTTATCCCATTTTTGATTTTTTCTAACTTTCATCATCGCTGGCAATACTATTGATAATGTTCTCCCATGGTCTAATCCATGATTTAAAGTAATTTCATGACCTAATGCATGAGAAGACCAATCCGTCGGAACGCCTAAATTAATTGTCCCATTTAACGCATTTGTGGCACACCACATAAATGTAGCTCTATCGTTATAAACAATATGATTTATATCAATAATACGAGGAGCAATCTCAATCAACGTTTGAAGGATACTTTCTGCATAACGATCCTGAAGAATCCCTCCTACTGGATAAGTTAAATAATTCTCCATTACATGGATGAATGAGTCTAAGAGTCCGTTTACTAATTGACGTTCAGGTAATGTATAGGTTAGCTCAGGCTCTAATACTGAAAATACTGGAAACGTCTTTGGCCCTCTAAAACTTACTTTTGCATTTTTTTCAACAAAACTAATCACTGCTCCAGAATTCATTTCAGAACCAGTTGCTGGTAAGGTTAAAATTGTTCCAAATGGTACAACCTCTTCAACGGGTAGTCCTTTTCCAATTCCCCACCCAAATAAATCTATAGCGTCTCCTTCAAACAGGCTGGCTGCAGAGACAAATTTAGTTCCATCTATTACAGAACCACCTCCGATTGCAAGTAAGTAGGTAAAACCTCCTTCTCTTACTTTATGGACAGCCTTCATTAACGTTTCAAATGTAGGATTTGCCTCTATTCCCGAAAACTCATCCCAATAGCGCCCTCCAAGAGCCGAAACTGCTCTGTCAAAAGCTCCATTTTTTTTGACTGATCCTCCACCATATAAGATGAGGACTTTTGCATCTTTAGGCATTTCGTTATCAATTTCCTCTATACGTTTTTTTCCAAATAAAATTTTTGTTGGATTTTGAAAAGTAAAATTTTGAATACTATTTTCCATTTCTCTTCACCTCATGCTTTATCAAATGATCTTTGCTAAAAATTATTACCTCTAAGACTTCTAATAAAATAAACTGGACAATGCCCAGCTTACTTTTCTATTATCAATTAATCTTTGATAAGATATATTTATTTAACCTTTCCGCAGAAATCTCTTTTTCCAATTTTGAAACTTCAATAGGGATTTCGCAAGTCTTATTGCCTTTATCATCATAAGAAACAACTACTTGCCCTACCTCTTCTCGATACTCGCGAACTACTTTTGAAAACAATAATGCTAGTTCCTTTTCAACTTCTAGTGCACAATGCTCTCTTAAAAGCTGAAATTGTTCCGCGATAATAGAAGGAATATAGTAACAATCTACTAGTGTCATTTCTTCTTTAGATTTTTTATTGGATCTTTTACTTTTTTTCATAAACACCCTCGATTCTTTCTTCTTTTTTAGTATACAAAAATTTTATTGATGCTGTTTTCCAAATGCTTTAACTCATGGTAAAATGGGTTGGAAATATACTTTTAAGGAGTCAATATGCTTACAATAAATATGCTAACTCGTGCAGACAGCGTCAAAGGACAAGGAGTGATGTCTGCAACAGAGGAACAAATTAATTTAGTGACTGAAGGTCTTAAAGGATACAAAGTAGTTGTAAACCAGTTAAAGATTGCTGATATTAATCATATTCATACAATTAATCCAGACTTTCTATTTAAGTCATTCTTAAACAATAAGAAGCAACCAACAATAGCATCCGTACATTTCTTACCTGAAACACTAGAAAAGAGTATTTCTCTTCCAAAACCAATAAAAGAATTGTTCTATAAATATGTCTTATCTTTTTACAAACAAGCGGATTATTTAGTGACTGTGAATCCACGTTTTATTGACGACCTCGAACATTATGGAGTCGATCGTTCGAAAGTTACTTATATTCCAAACTTTGTATCTCGTGAAACCTTTTATAAAATCACTGATCAATCTAAAGAGGAATTAAGAAAAAAATTTGGACTAAATCCTAATCAGTTCACTGTTGTGTCAGCAGGCCAATTGCAAATGAGAAAAGGTGTTCTAGAATTTATCGATTTAGCTGAAAAAATGCCTGAAATTCAGTTCGTTTGGGCTGGAGACTTTGCTTTTAAAGGAATTTCTGAGGGACGAAAAGAAATTATGGAACATATGGATGATCTTCCTGACAATGTTCATTTTCTAGGATTGGTTGAAAGAAACCAAATGAATGAATTTTTTAATATGGCTGATGTCATGTTACAACTTTCTTTTGAAGAATTATTCCCTATGACTATTTTAGAATCCATGAATGCTAATATTCCTCTTCTATTACGTGACTTACCTGAGTACAAGCCAATTTTATTTGACTACTATTTAAAAGGGACAAGTCAACAAACGTTTAAAGAACAATTAACTAAACTTAAAGAAGATCCTGAGTACTATGCTATGGCATGTGAAGGCTCAAAACGTGGCGAACAATTTTACTCAAAAGAGAGTATTCTTCTTCAGTGGCAACATTTTTATGATAAAGTTGCAACAGAAAGAAATTTAAAATCATAAAGGAGCAACAATGACAACCAACGAAATTAAACAAGGAAAGCCACTCTCACCTACCGCTCAGAAGGTAATGAATATCGCTTCCATTTTAGGAGCAATTGCGACAGTTGTATTCATTGTTTGGGCTTGGCAAAAAGGCTTATTTACTTCTGAAGAGACTTTATCTGCATATATGTTACAGGCGGGAATTTGGGGACCTCCAATTTTTATCTTTCTCCAAATCTTACAAACGGTTGTTCCAATTATACCAGGCGCTCTAACAAGTATTGCTGGAGTTTATATTTACGGAAATATTATCGGGAATGTC
>CAJPNA010000125.1 GCA_905371865.1 uncultured Carnobacterium sp. | reverse complement strand
TCTATAGTAATGGAAATAACGAGTGTAATCGAAATGAATTAGGGCGTCAGTTGGTTTTACCAACATGACGCCCTTTGAAGTTCGATAGGCAAAGAGACTTCGGCTCTTGCCGGCTCCTTCTTCTAATATTATAAGGAGCCGAGAAATGTCATAGGCGCTTCTTGCAGCACTCCGCAAACTATAGAAATGCTGAAAAGAGACAAAAATCCCTCGGTTCTATAGTGTGAATGGTAAGGGGGAATAACCAATGTGAATTACTGAGTCTAGAAATTTGATTTCGTAGACTCAGTTTGAAGCTTGGTAGGACTGAGATTTTAGCTCAGTCCGATATCCTTACCATCAACACTATGAAGAAACCGAGGGTTTTATTTTGTCTCTTTTCAATCAAAATATTTCATGCCTTACTTCTTTAATGAGCGGATGACGCAAGAAGGCGTAGGAAAGATAGATGGCCATCAGGCACCAAATAATCGGCTCTGCAAAAATCACCCCAAGATACCCCGCCTGCGGAATCACAAACACCACGAAAAGCACCTTCCCTGCCAGCTCGATAAAACTCGACACGAGTGGCGTCACCTTTTGTCCAAGCCCTTGCAGACTATTTCGTAAAATCAGAAGAAGCGCTAACGGCACATAGAAGAGCGAGCCGATGCGATTATACAGCGCGGCATTATCCAGTAGAAGCGGGTCGCTCGATCCAGAGACGAGTTCGTTTAGGAATGGACTCGCAAAGAATAAAATAATGCAGACCAGAATCGCCCATCCAAACGCCAGAAGACTGCCTTGACGAATCCCTTTGGCAATCCGGTGCACTTTGTTGGCCCCGAAGTTTTGCGAAGTGAAGGTCGTCATTGCCGCTGCAATCGCCGCAAATGGCAAGGTTGAAAACGCGAAAATCCGTCTGGCAGAAGTTTGCGCACTGATGATGACCGGTCCAAGCGCGTTGATGGAGGACTGGAGCATTACAGATCCTAGTGAGACAATCGATGACATGAGTCCCATGGCTAATCCTTGGCTGATGAGGTCTAGATACAGTTCATCATCGCGGACAAAATCACTTTTGGCCGGAATGAGGAAGTTGGCGCGTTTTTTTATATAGATAAAGCACAGAACGGCCGATATGCCCTGAGCAATAATCGTCGCAATGGCCGCAGCTTCAACGCCCATGTTGAACGTTGTAATCAGTAAAATATCGAGGAAGATATTCGCCACCGCTGAAAAAATCAAGAAGTAAAGGGCAGCCTGACTATCTCCAACGGCGCGGAGCAACCCCGCGCATAAATTATACGCAAACGTCACCGCGATCCCGAGCACGATGATCGAGATATACGCATAGGACTGGTCGATAATACTAGCGGGTGTTCCAAGAAACTCGAGTAGTGGATACATTCCAAACGTTCCTCCAAGAGCTACAAGGAGACTGAGAACGGCCCCGATGACGATAGTGGCCGAGACAGCGCGTTTCAAGAGGCGATGATTATTGGCTCCGTAGTAGCGTGCGATGATGACGCCCATCCCATTGCCGACGCCGAGTGCAAATCCGACAATCAGTTCAAAGATGGCTGCGGTCGCCCCAACAGCCGCCAGCGCATCCTGCCCAAGGAACCTCCCTACAATCATAATATCGGCAGTGTTATAGAGTTGCTGGAATATATTTGAAATAATAATGGGAATTGCAAACGTAATAATGGACCGCAAAATCGGCCCGTCTGTTAAGTTAATAGCGGTCTTTTTCATAAGGGAAATTATACTCGCACGCTTGGGGAAATTCAAGAACGTTCCTTGTAAAAATTCGCTTTTGGAGGAACTTTATTGTGGTGAAAATCGAGAAAGAATTTCGGTTGAGAAAGGACGTATAGGCTTGTCGTGGGTAAAGGGGGTCAAACAGACCAATCGAGAAGAGGGTTCTTCTTAGCTTCAAAGAATAGATGAAGTTTTAGAAATGAATCAATCATAGATAGAGGGAACGAAACGCAATTCGCTATACTAAAAATATAAAGAATGGAAAAGCAGGGACGACCAGAATCAGTTTCGAAATGAAATGAAAAGAGATACCCAGTATTCCTTATACCTCTGCTTAAATGACTTCTGTTGACTTGCTAACGATGGAAAAGACGATGTTTAAGCAGTTGTAAAAAAATAGGGTGAAGTGATGAAACTTCTTAGGTTTGTAGTTGACTTTCTATACATTTGATTATACTATGAAAAAAAGTTGGAAGAGAGTATTCTTTCTGAGGTAGTTTTATATATACAAAAATATGGAAGCATCCTATTCTATGACTTGGATAGGGTGTTTTTACATTAAAGGAGTAAGTAATGAAATTCTTTAAACAATTTGGCTGGATTATGTTTGTAACCTGCTTAGGTGAAATTTTAAAATATCTCTTGCCGTTTCCTATTCCAGCAAGTATCTATGGACTAGTATTAATGATGCTATTTTTAATGACGGGATTCATCAAACTCGATCGTGTGTATCAAGCGGGGACTTTCTTAATTGAGATTATGGCTCTGATGTTTATTCCTGCAGCTGTAGGAATTATTGAATCTTGGGCGCAATTACAAAGAATTATTTTACCCGTATCCATCATTACGGTGATTACAACAGTCATGGTTATGGTTGTTTCCGGAAAAGTAACACAGTTCATTTTAGAAAGGGAGGAAGACCATGAATCAACTAGCCATTAATTCAGCAACGATTGGAATTGTGATTAGCATCCTAGGTTTTGAAATTGGTGTATTCCTTCGAGATCGCTATAAATGGCCTATTTTTAATCCATTGTTGGTGGCGATTGTATTCGTAATTATCGTTTTAAATGTATTCCGTATTGACTACGCTAGTTATTATGCAAGTGCAGATAATTTAAGTTACTTCTTAACACCAGCAACCGTCTGTTTAGCGATTCCTTTATATCAGCAGTTAGAGTTATTAAAGAAGCATAAGAAAGCAATTTTCTTCGGAGTTTTATCAGGAGTTCTAACAAGTCTTTGTACAGTTTGGCTACTTTCTTACATTTTTCAATTGACACATGAAGAGTATGTTACGCTTCTTCCAAAATCAATTACGACAGCCATCGGAATGGGATTGTCTCAAGAGACCGGCGGATATGTAACGATTACAGTTGCAGTGATTATTATTACAGGAGTTCTAGGAAATATGTTTTGCGAGGCGATTTGTAAGATTGCCAATATTACGCACCCAGTTGCTAAGGGGATTGCGATTGGAACTTCTTCTCATGCGATTGGGACCGCAAGAGCGATGCAAATTGGTGAGATTGAAGGAGCGATGAGCAGTCTATCTATCGTTATATCAGGAATTATCACATTAGTCGGAACCCAAATTTTTCTAGGTTTTTTATAACTTTAAAATGAGATGATTGTGTTTAATGATTCCTTCTATATTAATAGAAGTGTATCCTCTTGAAATTAGTTGCAAATCAGATACTCCTCTAATTTTTATGACTAATTAAAAAAGATTGTATATTTTATGATATTGTGTTTTTTTATTCTAAAATGATGAAAAAAATGTTATAATTGTTTAGATAAACAAGGAAAGGAGAAAAAAATGACGATTAAGACAATTTTTATTAAAATTCTAGAATTCTTTAAGTCGTTAGGGTTAGTTAGCCAAATAGGGATTACGTTGGGCTTCTCAATGGCAATGCTTGCTGGTGTATACGTTCTTTCTCAAGAGATGAGCCCGTTACCAAAAGTAACACAAGTGGTGGAAGTACAAACGACTGATACAGTATCGTCAAATTCTCCAAGTAAATCTGAAAAATCTGAAAACAAAGCAGTGGCTCAGAAAGAGTCGGAAGCATCAACAACAGTAAGCACTACGGAGCTTCCAGTAACTACTGAAGAAAAGAAAGTAGTTCTTGAAAAACAAGAGCAAGAAACAGAAGTAGTTGTCATTCCAAATAAGGAACCATTGACGACGGAAAAAGTGACGCCTCAAACAAGTGAGACGGAGATGAGCACTTCAATAGAAAAACCAACAGTTAAAATAGATGAGGGAGTGTCTACTTCTACAACAACTACGACTGAGGAAGTGACCACTTCTGTCCATCGTCTACTTCCGTTAGGAAATACGAATACGGAATTTAAAAATTATCATCATGCTGTACAATATATGAGAGAAAAACTGGATGAGACTTCAAAAGCCTTTGAACAAGGAAAGCAAGATTGGGTCTATTCAGGTAGAGTTTATAGTATTCCTTGGAGCGACGGGAATATCACGTTTACAGTGGATTTAATTCCAAAAGTAATGACACCACGCACACCAGATACAAGTGATGTTTCTACAGAATCCAATCAAGGGATCAAGCCACGATTGCACTTTTTAAGATTTATCTTGCAAAGTGGGTTTTGAATGAGTTTACTAAAAGTACGTAACTATGTTATCTTTTTATTATATTTTTCTAGGGGTGAATAATAGATGGAATCAAAAGGAAGAAGATTGCTAGGAATTATTATTTCGATTATCCTTATTATAGTTGTTGGGTATAATCGTTATAGAAGATATGAACAAAAACAAGAAAGAAGTAGAGTACAACAACAGCAAATTGAAAATGCAAAAGCTGTACAAGAAGCAACGAAAAAATTAGATGAGGATGCGAAAAATAAACTTAGTGAACAATTAAAGGATGCCGCTAAAAAAGCAGGGAATATTGCTAAAAGTGTTGAACAATTAAAGAATGCTGAAATGAATACAGAAATCAATGATGGATATAGTATTGTTAAATTAGATGGCAAATTTTTAATTGTTAAAGATAGCAATCTGGATCAAGCAGTTGAATTAGCAGGAGTAACAGATGCTTTCGTAATTCCAACGAATGATGAAGACCATCGCCAAAAATATAATGTTTTAGTGGTGAAAAAAGATGGTGAATGGCGTGTAGTGGATGAAACTAAAAAAGGAGAAGACGTCCTTGTATTAACAGGTGAAACCATTACAGAAACTACAAAATTTAGAGTGAAAGACAAAACTTT
>CAJPNA010000124.1 GCA_905371865.1 uncultured Carnobacterium sp. | reverse complement strand
GTTCCACTTGATAAAATTGTTCAAAAATATGTCGTTGATCTTCCTCGCTCATTCCGATGCCATTATCTGCAATCGTGACTCTAGCAGTATCATTCTCTTCTTGGATATCAATCGTTAAATGCACGCTATCCGAAGAATACTTCACCGCATTATCGAGCAGATTCGTCCACACTTGCATGCTTAAATCTGGGTCCGTCTCACAATGAATGGGCTGACTCGTAAATGTCAAGTCAATCTCTTTTTGCTTCCACTTTTCCGTAATCAAAATAACGGCATGACGAATTTGTTCATCTAGTTGAAGTAGTTTTTTCTTTGGTTCAAAATCACGTTCCATCTTTGTCAATGTGACGATTCCATCACATAGACGACTTAGACGAAGGCTCTCTGAACGCAAAATACCGGTCAAATCTTTTCTAGTAGATTCATCAAGCTTTTCGTCAGCTAATAAGTCACTCACTCCTACAAGAGAAGCGATCGGTGTTTTCAGTTCATGAGAAAGATTAGCAATAAACGCAGATCGATGTTCGTCACTACGTCTCAAGTCTTCGGCCATCTGATTCACATGCTGAGAAAGCTGAGACAATTCATTGTGATATTTAGCAGTGTCTTTAGGATAATGCTTAAGAGGAATCTTACGGCTAAAATCTCCTCTTGAAATAGCCTTAACAGATTCATTCAACTCTGAAATAGGTCTCGTTAAATGAACGGACCCATACCACATGGCAAGCCCCCCTACGAGAATAATCACTAAACTAAAAATAATTAACCACGTTTGGAAACTAACCTCTACCATAAACCAGTGTTTTAGGACAAAAACAGTCATTAAACCAATAATACTTGTGCTCACTAAAACACTGCAAAACATGAAGACGAAATAGTTTCTGAGAGGAAATTGTATTTCTTTTTGTTTATCCATTTTTAATCGTCCCTTTATACCCTAATCCTCGTATCGTTACAATATCAAAATCTTTATTCTCTTTAAATTTTTGTCGGACCCTTTTAATGCATGCATCTACTAATCTTTCGTCAAGGTCCTCTTCCATCCCCCAAATATCATCCAATAAATCCAAACGAGTAAATATTTTTTCTGGATTACTGAGTAATTTATAGAGTAAGTAAAATTCTTTTCGAGGAATTTGATAGACTTCTTCAGTCTCTAAATCCGTTAAAGTTAATGCATTGTAATCAAGTCTTGTATGTTCAAAACGCAGCACTTTCTCTGTTTCTAATTGAGCCCTTCTAAGTAAGGCTTGTACTCTTAGAACAAGTTCAGCTAAACGAATCGGCTTCACCATGTAGTCATCGACGCCTAACTTAAAAGCTTCTTCCAGAGATTCTAACTGAGATTTTGCTGTAATCATTAAAATTGGCAAAGTGTGCTTCGTTTCTCGTAAAACTTTTACAAGAGCGTATCCATCCATCACGGGCATCATAATGTCAGAAATTAATAAATCGACTTGATGCTTCTCCATTAACGAGAGAGCTTCCTCTCCGTTTTCAGCAATGTAAATCGTGTAGTTTTCTTGTTTTAACTTAGTCGTAATCAATGTGCGAATCGCTTGATCGTCTTCAGCAACTAATATACTAAACATAGCTCCACCTTCTTTCTGGAACATTATAGCACAAATGCTTACAGACGAACTAACTTCCCTTTTTTCATCTCGTAAACCGTATCTACATACTCAAGCACAGAGCGGTCATGAGTCACCATGATGGCACTCTTATGTTTTGACTTCACTTCACGCTGAATTAATTGTGCAATTTCTTTTCCTCTTTCAGGATCTAGACTTGCGGTAGGCTCATCCGCTAATATTAATTGCGGATTTCCAATAAAGGCGCGAGCAATCGCAGCACGCTGCTTTTGACCGCCTGACATTTGATTTGGATACTGACCGTAGCAATTCTCTATACCTAGCTCTGCCAATAATCCTTTGACTTCTTCTTTTCGTTTTGAAGCGTCTTTCTCGCCTTTTAATTTCGCTACTACTTCTAATTGGTCTCCGATTTTCATATAAGGCAATAATTGATGATCCTGGAAAATAAAGCCTAATAACTCCAGTCTCTTCTTCGTCCATTCATTCTGTTTTAAATTCGTGAGATTTTGTCCCCCGATGATTACTTGACCACTATCAGAAGATAGAAGTAATCCTGCAATCGATAAAAGCGTTGATTTTCCTGAACCAGAAGGTCCTAAGATAGCCACAAACTCTTGTGGTTCAACGGTTAAATTCAAGTCACAAATAACATCTCTCATTTGATTTCCGTCTGCGTAAGATTTTTTTATCTGTTGTAATTCAATCACTGACATCTTATTCACCATTTCCACCAATCACCTCGATTGGATCTACTTTCTTAATTTTTAATAGAGATAATGCTCCGCAAATAATCGAAATAATGATAAAGCTTACTGAAATGACTGCATTATCTTCGGCTTTCATATAAAACGGCATGCTTACAGGTAAGAATGGCGTTAAGGCTAAAGCCAGGCCTAATCCAATGCCAATCCCGATAATAGAAAGAATCCCTACTTGCGACAGCTGAATTCTAGTTATTTCTCCCATCGACATTCCAATCGCTTTTAATACACCAAATTGTTTCAGTTTTTGCAAAGCTAAGATATAGAAGAACACCCCTAATATTGCTGCTGAAGCGATTAATAATATCCACGTCATTGTTTTTAAAATCATATTAGTTGCAGTATATCCAGGGATCTTATTGATGATTTGTTGCTTATTCGATACCATCAACTGTTCTGATAAATCATCGGTTGCAACTTCTTGGCTTGTGATAATGGCTTGTGGTTGCCAAGTGTAATTTGGATTTTTCTTCTGACGCATCTCTTCTGATGTCTTAGAACTAATGAAGGCTACTGAACTATGTCCATATTTTGCATCTTTGGCAAAAGCAACGACTTTCAGTAAAATATCAGAAGTCTTATCTTTAATGGTATCCCCCACGTGGATACCTTTTGCCTTATAGGATTCATCTAAAATCACTTCGTTATCAGCTAAATCAGACGCAGCATAACCCTCTTCTGTCTTAATCGTTAAATTCTTGTACGTGTCCATCGCAAAGAATGTCACGTCTTGCGAACCTTCCTCGTCCTCTTTCATAAACGTAGAACGTTGAATCACTAGACCTGTTTGCTCTTCTAGATGAAGGTCTTCAATTTCCGTTAGTTCTGAACTTGTAAGAGTTGAGTAAGGAATGACTCCTTCTGAATCCTTTGAAAGAATATAATGAACGTCTCCAAATGTATCAATTTGTGCCATAATAATTCGTCCTAAGCCGTTCGTTAAACCGGACAGGAAAATAACCATAAACATCATGATAACAATCAGTACCTCAATTAATATAAATTTTTTCGGTTGGTATTTAATTTCATTCCATGCTATTTTCAATGTAATTTCTCCTCTTTATAAAATCATAAGCCTAGTATACGTGAGTTTTATGACCTGAATATGACATCATTTATATAAGGAGTGCTTGTTGGATACCGCATTACTAGGTTTGTGGTATATTAGAAATATATTTATCCAAGCTATTGAAAGGAAAAAGAATGTTGAAGTTTTCACTGAAAAAGAAGGAACCTCATCAACCCTCCTCTGGTTCTGGAAAACAAAAGAAATCAAAAAAACAGAGAAGCAATCAAACTGTCGATCGGTACCATGGTCCGTTAATCACGAATGAGGTGAGTCTAGGGTACATTAAATTCTTCCCTTGGATTATGCTTCCGATTACTGCTTTTCTATATTTTGCAGGAGGTTACAACGATAATATCGGGATTATTAAGGTCCTATTCCTGAGTGCGATGGTGATGAATATCGTCAGTATTCTCTTCGGGCTTTTTACTCCTCTTATCAATCGTTTTAAGTCTCTAACTTATATTTTAGTGGCCTTTGTTGTTTGGACCGTCTTACTCAGCTTTACATTTATCGGCTTACTTATGGTTACCAAAGACAACATAGCCATCAGCGCATTAACGGTCTACAATTCCAAATTGACGTTATTTTATGTTATTCCAATGATACTTTTATTTGTGGTGATGACCTCAATTTACGCGTGGTATTACCTCCCTCAGAATCAAGGTAAAATTTGGAAAATTAACCGATGGGAAACGTATGAAATCAATAGTAAAAAGAAAGAACTTCTTTTCAATATGACTAAAGTTCTGGGCATTATTCTAGTTGTCATCGCCGTGCTTACAGACTACATACAAATCATTTTCGGATTTTTCTTGGGCACTTTAATGACCTTTGCTTTTCCAGCAGTTTTAGTAGATGCCATTTACGCCGCAATCTATATCAAAGACCATCCAGATTACGAAGAGTTGTGATTGTAACAAATAAAGAACAAAAAGTTATTGGAGGAATCGTTTTATGGAATTTACTCATAAAATCCCTAGCGCAGAAGCTTATAATCAATTAAGAGTAAACGCTGGAATGAATAGCACTAAACCTCATTCTGAAGTAAAAAAGGCACTTGAAGGGACTCTTTTCTTAGTTTCTGTTTATGAAGAAGATGAACTCATTGGCCTAGGAAGAATTGTCGGCGATGGCGGTGTCACTTTTGTCGTATCCGATATTATGGTAGATAAAAAGTTCCAAAGACGGGGTATCGCAAATAGAATCATGGAAATGATTGATCAGTGGTTTGATGAAAATACACATGAAAGTAGTTTTATCACTTTGCTAGCCAAAATCTCTGCAGATAAGCTCTATCATAAGCATCATTTTGCCTATCTTGACGAAAATCGAGTGGGCATGATTCGAGAAAAATAAAAGACTTATCATCTTTTTATAGAATCACTATCTTTAAACTCCCAGAACCATTTATTTACAATCAACGAAAAGTTCTTGATTTTCAAAAGATTGATAAGGAAAAGAATGAAACAGAGATTAAAAACAAGTAATCAAATCACTGTTTGTTTATGAAATATAAAAAAAGAGAACATTAAATGTTCTCTTTTTTATATTAAAAATTACAAAGATGCTTTGCAAGAGAAATTAACTCTTAGCTTTATTTG